>JAUWPK010000171.1 GCA_030611625.1 Promethearchaeum sp.
AGGATAAAATGATGTGTTGTGGTGCTGGAGGCGGAGTTCGCGGAGCAATGAAAGAAGTTTCGTTGGATTATACTAAAGAAAAATTAATTAATATGAGAGAGGCCGGAATCGATGCAATTGTTGTTTGCTGTCCGTTTTGTCATCTCCAATTTGATATTGGACAGGTTGAAGTTAATAATATTTTCAAAAATGAAGTCAGGGTTCCATTTCATATTCCTGTTATATATATTTCTCAATTACTCGGGCTTGCGATGGGATTAGATCCATTTCGAATGGGTTTGTTGAATACTCCCCAAAATAAAGGAGTTCCCCCTATGCAAGCCTTTGATACTCTATTTACAAAATTTCAAAAATTAGATCTAAAAAGCACATCACTTTTTTCGCCCAGAACGTAAACTTGATCTATTATTAGGAAAAAATATCATGTTCCCAAAACTCATAAAAACTGTCAGTTATACGCAAATCAGATTACAGCAAAAGTTCATTGCTAAAAATGTTGAATTAATCCTCGATCGCTTACGATGTGTGGGTTGTGGTATTTGTAGCCGTGTTTGTCCTAAAGATGCGATATTAATCGGTCCTGCAGTTGCATCTTATGGTTTAAAAAAACAGTCTATTGAAAACCCCATAGTAAGATCCATCGATGAAGAGAAGTGTGTGTTTTGTGGCACATGCAGCATTTTATGTCCATTTGATGCGCTTCATTTATACAAAGATGGCAAAAAGATTGAACCGAGCGAAAGTACTTTAGTGACGAAAGAGGCTATACCAAAATTAGAAGTCCAACATCTTCCCATGACTCGTCTTAACCGAACAGCGATGATTTATTGGGAGGGAGAAATTAAAACTAATTTCGAATTCCCTAACTCAGAAAAAGAGTTTCATCATCATTATATTAATAAGTGTCCTGGTGATTGTAGAAAATGCTTGGAAATCTGCCCTAATGAAGCTATTTCATTTCTTCCTGCTGATCATGCATGGAAATCCAAAAAACTACTCGAAATCGATGATACTAAATGTATTAGATGTAGAGCTTGCCAGATCGTTTGTCCGCAGAATGTTTTCGAAGTAAAATGGACGAAAGTGAAAACCACAGGACCATTTAATGAATGTTTTTGGACTCCTTTAGTTAATAAACTTCTGAAAGCAAACGATTCCTTAAACGATCAAACAGAAATATCTTAGGTGTGAAAACTATGGAATATATAAAAAAAGATGTAATTCGATCATTTAGCGGAGATATAGAAGAGGAGATCATCAAAGATCACGCATTGAAAGCGATTGGAGCATGTATTCAATGTGGCACATGTAGTGGAGGATGTCCATCAGGAAGACGCACCGCATTGAGGACTCGTAACATAATTCGCAAAGCATTGTTGAATATGGAGGAAGTTTTAAATGATAAGGATATTTGGTTGTGCACAACTTGTTATACTTGCTTTGAGAGATGCCCCCGATCCGTTCCAATTACAGATATTATAATTAAAATTCGAAATTTAGCAGTTAGGAAGGGCAATTTCCTTGAGTCTCACAAACAATTATCTCATATCCTGATAGAAACGGGGCATGGAGTACCTCTAGGTGATGCAGATGGTAAATGGGCTAAATTACGTGTTTCCTATGGATTATCTCCCTTACCCCCAACTACCCATATGCACCCAGAAGATATCCAAGAAATCGCTATTCTGGTGAAGGAAACAAAATTTGATAAATTAGTTGGTTATCCTCCGGAGCCTAAAGCAGATTAACATCTTAAAATCTTCGAGAAAAGAAATCCAAAAAGCTTTAGAGACCTGTTTTACACTTTGAAAGAATTGAAAATTTAGAAAATATTGAACATATATTGGTGGGTATCCAAATCACTCATCTTCACCTAATCTTCGCCACTGATCTCCATATTTTTCCATAAATTCAGACAACATTGAACCAGTTTCACTTTCGTATTCCTTTAAAGCCAGTTGTTTTTGTTCTAACATTGAATAAACCACTAAAATGAGAAGAAATGAATAATAATTAATTTTTTCCATTTCAATAATAAAAGAGAGATTTTTTAATTTAAATTCCCTCTAATAGCATATGCAATCTGCAAAAGAAACCATTGAATCAATAATTAAGAAAATGCCCAATAATGCAACTTATGAAGATATCTTATATGAAATCTATGTACAGCAAAATATTGATATCGGTTTGGATCAATTAAAAAAAGGGCAATTAATATCAGAAGAAATGGCTTTGAAACGGTTGGGAAAATGGTTAGATTAAATTGGACTTCCCATGCACTCAATAAAATTGAAGATATCTGTCATTATATTGATGGTTATGATGTTGATTCAAGTAAGAAATTCATGAAATCCGTTAAAATTGAGTTAGATTCATTAAAACAATTCCCAAAAATCGGCAGAATTGTACCAGAAAGGAATAATGAAAATTTAAGGGAGATTTTCATTAAAAAATTCCGCTTCTTATATATTTATGAAAAAAATGAAATTACTATTTTAACAATTCTGCACTTTAAACAGGATTTCACTTTGAGATAATTTTAAATCACTAAATTATTTTTCAATTTTTATCCGACAGCCTTTTGATTTTAATTCTTCCATCCATGAATTTATTTCCGGTTTAAATTCCTTCCAGTTATTTTCCTCTAACCAGAATGTTCGCAAGTTTTTTAATTCAATTATTGAAGCAGGTAGTTCTGATAAATTATTTTTAGAAATTATCAAATTAGTAAGATTTTTAAAATTTCCTATCCATTCCGGAATTTGGGTCAAATTATTACCAAAAATATTAAAATCTTGTAAATTTATTAAATTTTTATATGAATCAGGGAGAGTTGAAAGATTATTGCGATATACTGACAGTTCGATTAAATTTCTTAGACTTCCAATTTCACTAGGTAACTCCGAAATATGGTTGTCGCCAAGAGTTAGTTCCCTTAAGTTCTTTAATTCAGAGATCCATGATGGAATTTCTTTGAGTTCATTTTTATAAAGAACTAAACGGGTTAATTGTTGCATTGATTTAACCCACTCTGGAATTTTTTGCAGTTTCAATCCGAAAAGATATAAATGCTCAAGAGTTTTTATCTTCGAAATCCATGAAGGAACCTCTTCTAAGGTATTTCCACCAATATTTAGGGCTTTTAACAATTGTAAGTTTTTAAACCACTCGGGGATCGTTGTAAATCCATTATTTTGTATATGCAACTGAGAAAATGCTTTAAGCTTAGTTAGATTTTCGGGAAGGTTAGTTAATTTGTTATTTGCAACCCAAAGATAATTAAGTGATTTTAAATCACCGATTCTATCGGGAATGTCTTCCAAAGATTGCCCCTGTAATGCTAAAGCTAAAATTCTTCCTTTTTTGGTAATAAATCCATACATATTTCGATTTAAAACTTGAAGGGAAGGAATTTGGGAACCTGTCATTGCTTCAAGAGACATTAAAAAATCATATTCTTCTTTATGAAGCGATGTTCCATTATAGTCTTCAAACTGAATTTCATTAGATTCTGACATTTTTACCTCTTTCTCTTTGAAATAATTAGTTTTTCAAGTTTATTCATATCCAAATTTCGAGAATACAATGGTGACTTATCATTTTTATACGCAACAGATGATTCCGAAAATGTAGGATTTCCTTCGACTTTATAAAAAATGCCAGTTGGGTATTTTCCAGTTTCAAGAGATTTTGCAAAAGCTGCTTTCTTATCATGAACATCGTGAGAATCATCAAGTTCATATGTATTTTCTTTATACCATTTAAATGTATTAAGTTTATTCATTGAAACACACTGAACTAAAGTATCAACCAATGCATAACCTTTGTGTTGAATAGCTTGTTTAATAACTTCTTTTGCTTGAGCCATGTTTCCCGCAAAAATTCTTGCAACAAATGTGGCACCCATCGCGATTGCGACAGCAAGTGGATTAAATGGTTCGTTAGTTACACCACTAACTTGCACAGGAGTTTTCATCCCTTTGAGGCTGGTAGGTGATGCTTGCCCTTTAGTTAATCCGTAAATCATGTTGTTGTGAACAATTTGAGTAATATCCGCGTTTCTGGCAATTTGAGCAAGAAAATGATTTCCTCCCTCACCGTAAGAACATCCATCACCCGAGTTTACTATTACCGTCAATTCTGGGTTACAGGCTTTAATTGCCATTGCTGCAGGAAGAGACCGTCCATGAAGACCATTGAACATATGTCCTTTTGTATATTGGGGTAATTTTGCAGCTTGACCGATTCCCGATACGAAAACAAGTTTTTCATTAGGGATTTTTAATTCAGCCAATGCTTGTCTGAGGATTTTTTGAGCTGTGAAATGTCCGCATCCTGGGCACCAAGCTTTCTCGCAAGGCATATCGTAATCATTCTCATTAAAATCATTAAAATCCATCTTAGTTAGCCTCCTTTTGTAAAATATCCAATACATCTTCTACTGCAAAGAGTTTACCCGTATAATTCAAATATTTGTGTTTTTCTGGGATACTTAAATCGCAGTACAATTTCAATACATTAGCAAACTGGCCGGATGCATTGTTTTCTATTATAATTACCTTCTTTGCTTTGTTTAGAATTTCTTTAGTATTGGGGTGAAGTGGGAAAAGTTGATGAAAATGTAACATTGCAATTTCTTTACTTCCGAATTCTTCAATTGCTTCTTTTACAACCGTATAATTAGATCCCCAACAGACAACCAGCGTTGAGAAATCTGCTGCTCCCACTATTTCTGGCTTATCTGCTACATCTTCAAGTAATTTTAAGCGTTTATAATAGCGTTTTTTAACCATTTCAGGTCGAATATATTCCATATCCTCTGTGATTTGTCCGGCTTCTGTATGCTCATCAGAGTCTGCGCGAACTAATCCATCCCCATATCCCGGAATTCCTCTGGGAGATAATCCGTCTTTAGTGAATTTATACCTAAGATAATCTTTTTCGGTTTTAATGAAAGCTTTCTCTACTTTAATTTTAGAAAGATCGAATTTCGGAATATTATAATATCCATCAACAAAATTTTGATCGGTTAGAATGAACACCGGGATTTGATATTTATCTGCTAAATTAAAGGCTTTTTGGGTTAAATAAAATGCTTGCTCAATCGTTCCGGGTGCAAATATAATACGCGCAAATTCTCCATGACCGGCATAGAGTGCCAAATTTAAATCCTCTTGTGCAGTTCTAGTTGGCAGCCCAGTAGCAGGACCTGGTCTTTGAGCTATATGGATAACAATTGGATTTTCCATAATACCCGCTAATGAAACACCTTCGGTCATTAAGGCAAATCCCCCTCCAGAAGTTGAAGCCAATGCTCTTGCTCCAGTATACCAAGCAGCTATATTTTTATTTATTGCCGCGATTTCATCCTCTGCTTGATCAATTATAATTCCAAACTCTTCCGAATTAGCTGCGATGAATTGTAAGGCTCCCGTGCTTGGAGACATGGGATAAGCTGAAATAAAATTACATCCACCTGCAATCGCGCCTAATCCGACTGCTTGATTACCATTTAGTAATATTTCATCGGCAATATTGTTATTTGTGCTCAAATTGATTGCATATTTTCCATTTTCAACAACTTGTTTACCCAGTTCATAACCCTTTAGAAAGGCGGTGTAATTATTATCAATTATTTTTGAACCTTTTGATGAAAATCTATTTGTAAGAACATTTTTAGCTATTTTTGGATCTGTTTTAAAAATTCCGGCGATCGCTCCTACGGCGACAACATTTGCATAGATTTTACTTCCGACATCTTTTGCAATTTTTGAGAATGGAAATGAGATAATTTGCTCTTCTTTTAAATTTTGAATACCCTCTAATAATGATGGATCCGTAATTATCATCGAATGCTCCGATAATCTTGATTCTACATGCGAAAATGCAGCTGAATTTAGAGGGATTAAGATATCTATTCGATTTACAAAAGTGCTAACACGATTAGATGATACTCGAATTTCCGTTGAGTTTGAACCGCCTCGAACACGAGATTCGTATTCTTTAGTTGCATAAATGTTATATCCACTCATTTTTAGGATTCCCACTAATAATTCCTCAACCGTTTGAACTCCTTGTCCCGCTGCTCCCGCAATAACGATTGAAATATCACTAACTTTTTTTTCCATTATTTTCGACTCACGTAAAATTTGAGTGCGTTTCAAATAAATTATGTGATTATAATTGATTGATATTACGTGTTTAAACTTTAAATTTAAAATTATGAAATTTAAAAGGGACAAAAATAAAATATAAAAGAGGTTTAGAAAACCTATTTATAAAAATAAAAAAATTGAGGTATTATAAAAATGGCAATTTGGGTTTGTACTGTATGTGGATGGGAGTACGATGAAGAAAAAGGTCTCCCAGATGATGGGTTTGAAGCTGGCACAAAATTTGAGGACTTACCTGGCGACTTCGTTTGTCCGGTGTGTGGAGCTGGAAAAAGTGACTTTGAGAAGCAATAGAAGCAAAAGAATTAATATTTTCTTTGGTAAATTCAAATTAGCTTAAAATTTTGAATTTAATAAAAAAACTGGGAAAAAAATTTACACCTGTGAAGTCTAACTTCAATCAACACTTATCTTTTTTTGATTAATTTTTTTCATCTTTCAATATTTGAACCGCAATAAGGACAAAACTGGGCTTCTTCATTTTTATCGATTTCAGTTCCACATTCCTTGCAAAATCGCTGGTCAACGCTCATTTTTTTCTTAATTTCTTTAGCTTCTTCTTCAGGTTGCTTTGGAATTTCTACTAACTGCATTTTTCCTGTTGTCTGAGAGAAAGTTCCACGTAGTCTGCCAGATCCTTTCAAATCTAAAATTATTGCTTTGATATCCTTTCGAGAAATCCCAGTATTTTTTGAAATTTCTTCACTAGAGATATTAGGATTTTGGGTAAATTCGTTCAGCACAATATTACGCAATTTGGGTTTATTAGTATACGCTCTTACTTGACTCAGTAAAATACTTAGCCCGATTCCAATTTGGATTAAATTCCATAGACTATTCCTTATGCCATTAAATCCCCAATAAAGGAAAGCTCCAGCAATTATCAAACTGCAAAAGCTAAAACCTTCAACATATGAATTTTTTTCATACTTCATATCACTTAATTAGAAATCACTAAATTAAAAATATTTGTTAAGATCTATAAGAAATTTTTCTTGATCGATTTCTGGAGGAAAACATTTGAATTCATGGCAGAGATAAAAGGTTGGTTTATTTTGAATAATTTTTAAGTCAGATAGGAATTGTTCATTATCTGTGGGAAGCTTTCCTTGAAAGAAATTTAATCTCGGGATATATTTAGAGAATATATCTTTCTGGAATTTATCGAATTGGAGCGAGAGTTTTTGTTTTTGATCTTGTGGAATAATAATTTTTATATCGGTACTTCCAAAAATTAAACGTTGTAGCGAAATGAAATATGTAGCGTTTCCAAGTGGTGAGTTTTTTGCTTTAATGTATAATTCTTTTAAGATATCCTCTGCGAGATCGAAGAATTTAGATTCATTAAACCAATAATGCGCTTGTAATAGATTTTCCGCCATAACTGAATTTGAATTCGGCAGTGGAGCATCAAACAATAATTTTGGTCTGGCAATAATGTCTTTTTCTTTAACATCGCTAAAATAATAAGTATTTCCAGAATTATCCCAGAAATGTTCGTGAACGTAAGTCAAAAGTTTTTCGATATCCCTTAGTAAAGCCATTTCAT
>JAUWPK010000088.1 GCA_030611625.1 Promethearchaeum sp.
GGATCAATAATAATTCTTTTAGACATACAAATAATTAATTTAAACACGCTAATATAAACTTCGCTGATTTAAACAATAAAATGGATTAAATCATTTACTATAGTTTCTCGTTTCAACAATGTTTGTTTTTAAAAATTATGAATTAAAGTTTATTGTTTTTACAGTATTTTCTTGCTATGGAGGACATGTTTCCACCTGATAAAACTCGCCATTAACCCCATCAACAAAAACACTCTGAAATTGCACAAAAATTCACTCGTAACTTGGTTAAGCAAGAAAAAATTTTAGAAATCAGCAGAATAATCGATATATCCACAAGATTTTAGATGAAATTTTTCCAGAATATTCTATATTATCAATAGTTCAAAATTAAATTGTTGAAATAATTCCTCCTATCTATGGAATCATTCGAAGACTTGAAAGAGCTTTTAATTGCAAAGAAAAATTTTATATTCACGAAAGGGAAGATTAGGAAGCAAACTATCGAAATTACACCTGAATATATCAAAACCAATACATCTTTGGGGAAATTTACCTCCAAATTTAGTGAAATACACTCGATTGAATATAACTATTATCTTGCTGATTGGTATGCAAGAATTGTCAATAAAAATGGAAACGAAGAGAGATTTAAACTCGATACTTGGGGCCCTTGGTGGTGGACGCACTCGGATGTCTTAATTAAGGATATCCTGAATTATTATTTTGCAGGGAAAGCGTTTTGGTAGTTTCAAATTTTAGTCTTTCTGGTAATCATCATCCATACTATGGGAAAAAACTTTCAGATACTCATAGAAAAAATATAAGCTCTGGCCGAAAAAAAGCCCATATCACGCTTCCAAAGGAGGATCAGAGATCACCAAAAAATATCATATAAGGTGATTTCCCAATCGAATATAATCTTTAATAGCATTTCAAAATAAATAAATTAATATTAATATGGCGGATGAGTTTCAACTTGGTAAAGCTCGCCATTAACCCCATCAATAACCACACAACGATACCGTTGTTGATTCATTATAAACTCCTACAATTTTGATTTGTGCTGTAGATACAGACACACATTCCAAGCCCAAACGGAACAACAATTTTAATAACGTCTGCTAACGAATCGACTTCATTAAAATACTGAGCTATTGATCCGAGATTATTGTGTCTTTTCCATATGAGCAATACTCCAATAAATAAGGTTGAATAACTTTGTTTATTGCTTGTTGACGCACAGTTTCATCTGATTTTACATCTTCATCTGTCGTTTTTTCAAAAATATCATGAGCTTTATCAAAAATTATGATGAATTTTACTGATGTATATGGTCAATTTAGAAGATTAAAGAGAAAAAACAACTGAGTAATTCTGAGTCAGTTGTCATCTGCACTGTTGAATTTTTATTTTTTCATTGTTTATTCAAATCTTAAGCCTTCAATTGCAGATGTTTTGGAAGCGCGATATCCTGGAAAAAGTGGGGATAAAATTCCAGTAATTAGCGCCGTACCGACAGTAAATAATATAGTTTTTACTGTAAAAACTATTTCCATAGTAATAATTGATCGTGTTAAATTTTTAATAGGTTGAAATATCAAAAAATAACCCAAAACCATACCAAATAGACAAGCTATTAAATTTATAATAAGAGATTCGGTTAAGAATGTTCCAAAAATCCATTTTGGTTTTGCTCCAATAATTTTTAAGATTCCTATTTCTCTTTGTCGTTCTAATGAAATCATAGTGAAAATATTTATTCCTCCGATAACTGCAACAAAAATGGAAAGAATTGTGATTAAAAGTCCTAATAAATTAAACATATTGAATAATTTTTTGTTTGATTCTAACCAGTAGGTTATAGATGTTACAGCAAAACCCCTTGTTTTTACAGGTTCATATTCACTTAAATCTTTAGCTATTTCTAAATCAAGCTTAACATTATTTAGACTAATATAAACAATATTAATTTTATCTTCCAAATAAAACATTTTTTGAACAGTTGAAAGTGGGGCATAGACCATTGCACCTCCATTATTAGTATCACTACAAATTCCTATTACTGTAAAATTAAGAGCACCCATTGGATTTGAAAGCGTAATATTCTCTCCTACTTTGATTGGTTTGACCGCATAATTGGTGTTATACTTCTCTGTAATAACGACAAAATTTCTATTCTCATCAGAACTCGTAAGCCAACGTCCTTCATAAATATCAAATACACTGAAAATATTTGAATCTGTATCTACTCCTAATAAGCTAATTTTTGAACTATTTGCTTTATCATACTGATATATATCTGCCCCAACCCATAAAATTGGAGAAATTTCTTTGATTTCAGATGAATAATTACTCTGTTCCTTATAATTATTTAATATTTGAAGAACTTCTGACTTATTTGTTGGCTCCGAACAATCTATCATAATTTGGGGTGGAAAACCATAAAGAATATTTTCAAGTCCAGAAGATGCACTATCAAATCCAACTTGAAATCCAAATACCGTTCCTATAGCAAAAGCCATTAAAAAAACGGTTAAAATAAACCTACCTTTATTTCGGGTGGTGTTTTTTAAGGAATATTTAGCAAACATATTGCCAGAACTGGATCTTCCGTGTTGTTTTTTGATTTTTGATTTTCCATGGAAAAATTCCATTGGACTAATTCCTAATACTTTAAGGATAATTGGTATTGAAAATAGAAATGATGATAATATTGGTATTAAGAAACCTATTAATATTGCATTAAATGGTGCCACAAATTCAATATGACTTAATGCAAATGGATTTTTTAGAATATTTAAAATAATATAACTCCCTCCAAAAGATAAAATCAAACCCAGAATTGATCCAATCAGTCCCAAAATTAACACTTCGGTAACATAAATTATAAAGATATGTTTTCGTTGCCCTCCAATTATTTTTAATAAAGAAATATCCTTTCTTTCTTGGGAAATGGTCATATGAATTGTACTTGCAGATAAAACACCTCCCAAAAAAATTCCTATAATTGTACTAAGATTAGAAATCAATCCTATTATATCCAACATACCCGAACGCCAATCATCTGTTTCTTCAAGAATAACAACATTTTCAACAAAAATTTCTTCTTCTTTGAATTTTTCCACTAAATCATTAAGAACATCTTCGGTTTCAATGTTTTCTTCAGTTTGAATGTAAATTTCATTAAATAAATCTGAATTTCCCATTAAACTTCCTAGTTGATTCATTGAAATCCAAATTGCCATCCAATTATTAAAAGAAAAACCAGGTGCCCATACATCTCGCGCAAGTCCTACGATTGTCATAGGTAGATCAATTTCGGTATTAAAAGAGAAAGAAAGTTGATCTCCAATCTCTAAACCTAAAGCATTAGCTGCAGAAATGTCGCAAATTATTTCATTAGTTTCAATGTTTGGCCATCTTCCTTCTTCTAATATTAAGGATCTCATAGATGTTTGATCTTTTTGACGATTTAAATCAAAACCCTCTAAATAAATTAATTGAGATTCATTTCCAATCTCTGTAATACTTGATTTGGAATACCCCAGTTCATAATCTTTTAAACCGGTTATATTTTCGACATAAGAAGGAGACCATATTTCATCTCGAAAAAACATAATTCCATCTGGAGAATTAAGATCTCCATATATCTTTTCTGCGGATTTGCTTATGCTATGACTAGCAATACTGAAACCTGTAGTACTTATTACAGCTATTGCCAAACCTAATATTGTAAAAAGAGTTTTTGTTTTATGTTGTGTTAAATCATTCCATGCTTTTCTAATAATCATTTATCTCAACTCATCTTATTTATATTTACTTATTTTCTACTTATGATCTCATTTCGAGTAATCTTGCCATCAATAATCTCAATAATTTGATCGGAGTAAATAACCACGCCAGGATCATGAGTAACCACAATTACTGTTCGATTTTGCTCTTTAGCTATTTTGTAAAGGAGATTTAAAATTTCTTCACCATTTTTAGAATCCAAGTTTCCTGTAGGTTCATCTGCGAAAATTAGTTCGGGTTCGTTCACTAAAGCTCTGGCGATTGCGACTCTTTGCATTTGACCACCAGAAAGCTGATTTGGGTAATGATTTAGACGATCTCCTAATCCGATTTCTGATAAGATTTCTTTTGATTTTTTAAATCTTACTTTTGGAGTCATTTTACTAAAATAACCTGCTATCATCACATTTTCTAAAACGGTCAATGTTGGTAATAATCCAAAAAATTGTAAAATAAATCCAACATGTTCTGATCTGAATTTTGCTAAATAATTTTCACTTTTTCCTAATAATGATTTTCCTAATACTTCTAATTTCTGATCTTTATTTTGTGAAGGATGATCTAAACCAGCAAGCAAGTGAATTAGAGTGGATTTCCCGCTTCCAGAAGGACCTATTATTGAAACAAATGAACCCTTCATAACAGTTAGCGATACATTATTTAAAGCAATTGTTTTTGCTTCACCGATATTATATATTTTATTAATGTTATCCACTTCAATTATTGAATTTATATCAATATCTTCTATTGGCATCATGATAAATAGTAAAATTTAGAATTCTATATACATCTTTTAGAGACCGAATTTTATCAAAAAATAAAAATTTGGGAAATAATTTCTCAAAACTTAACGTATTCTGAAATTATGCAAAGTTTTAATCTTCAAAAGAAATATCAGCTCAGAAAACTCTTAACAAAATATTGTGGAACCCCGTCACTTGTAGAAGCGAGAACAAAAATTAAATCTAAGAAATTGAACAAAAATAAGAAATAATTATAATAACAAATTACCGTGCTGTGTTTTAAAACTTCTATTATACTTGAATTTCAGGATTTTACGAATCAAATCATAATGACCTGAATTGGAAGCGACTTTTTCAAAATATCTCATCGCCCTCATCGGAAAATAAACAGTTGCATATTCAACATGGGGGTGCCCCAACTCATGCAATTCGATCAAACCTGCGATTACATCATTCAATTTCTTCATATTCAGTGAGTACAAAAACATTTGCCCGTATGACGCTTTGAAATATTTTCGTTTATATTGTGGTATTCGCTTTGATTTAGTTATATATTGAAATGGAAAATATCTGCGAAATTCGAAATAAGTGTTTAAATTTTGATCTTGATCTTGATCTTGATCTTGATCTTGATCTTGATCTTTATTTTGAATAATTTCAGTAACCAAATCGGTTTGTAATTGATTAACATACCCGATTTTATATCGACCATAATATATTCCAATTGTTCCACTTTTAAGCAATTTAACCCGTATTCGCTCTCCTTTTATAATATCAGCACAAATCAATTCCGAACCCAACCCATATATCCCGACAATTTTAATTAAATATCGGGTTTCAACTTTAACTGGAACTATATCAGGAAACTCAAAAGGAATTTCTCCGAATCTCTTATGTTCATCATAAATTTTTCCCTTTTTATGAATAAAATTACACTGATTGCATAGATATGGTTTATTTTCATCTTGATGTATATTTCGATTAATATCCTTTAATATTTTTATTAAGCTGCGTTTATTTGGGGAACAAGGGTCCCGAAGAGTTTGAAGAAGTGCAATTTGATTGGAGCGATTATGATTAGACACTATTCTTATTATAAGAAAAATTACATTAAAAAACTTCTATAAATGTACCACTAATTATTATAATTTTCCTAATGTGCTTAACCTGAAATTTGAATAAATTATATCTTAGAATGAAGAAAAGAACACCTAACTCTCCTACAATATCCTAGAAAATGTGCTTGATATTTGCCTATATTATGTTAGAATGAAGAAAAAAATATTTTAAGAGTGGATTTGGTAGTGGGATGTAATAGGTAATGAATTGAAAATAAATAAAAAAGTAAAAATAAAAAAAAATAAAATTAATCAAATATTCGTTTTTAGAATTTAATTTCGCCCATCTTAGCACGTTCATCAACTAATGCTTGAACAACCTCAGGATTTGCCAAAGTCATAACATCACCAATATCACCCATGGTCGCAATTGCCTTCAAAACACGTCTCATAATCTTTCCTGAGCGGGTCTTTGGTAAAGCATCGCTAAACATGATAATTTCTGGTTTAACGGTTGGTCCGGCAATATTACGAACATGCTTGACAATATCTGCCTTTAATTCTTCATTCTTTTCCACGCCTTGCATTAAAGTGATATATGCGAAAATGGTGGATCCTTTGAGCTGATGTGGGTATGGACAAACTGCACTTTCAGCTACCTTTGGATGGGAATTGATGGCTGCTTCAACCTCTGCGGAACCTAATCGGTGACCGCTTACCTTGATAACATCATCGCTTCGACCGAGAATGAAATAATATCCTTCTGCATCGACTTGTGCATAATCGCCAGTAAAGTAGTGCCCTGGGAATTTGGTTAGATAAGTGGAAACAAATCTTTGGTGATCTCCCCACACTGTTCTCATTAAACCAGGCCATGGCATATCGTAAGCAAAATAGGCTTGTGTCATGGGTTCTGTAACTTTTTCTCCTTCTTCATTCAATAATACAGGATTGATTCCGAAAAATGGGAATGTGCAAGATCCTGGTTTCATTGGAGTGATTGCGCCGAAATTGACCATAACATATGACCCAGTCTCGGTTTGCCAATAACTGTCGACAATCGGTCTACCTACTGGCTTATCGCCGCCCGATCCTTTACCAACTGTGTCCCAGTACCACCGCCATTCTGGCCAGTTGCAGACTTCTCCGACAGTCCCTAACATTTTAAGTTTTTCAAGATTCCACTTGTTTACTTCTGCATCTCCGTATCTCATTAAAGCACGGATTGCGGTAGGTGCTGTGTAGAAATGTGTGACACCATGTTTTTCACAAAGTTCCCAAAATCGACCTTTATGTGGCCATGTTGGAACACCTTCATACATTACGGTGATTGCACCGAGTGCGAGTGGTGAATAAATAATTTGTGTGTGGCCAGTAATCCAACCGATATCGGCTGTGCAATACCAAACATCTCGGTCCTTAGCTTCAACACCCTTAAGATCATAAAGGCATGAATAATCCCAGACATATTTGTTTGTTGACATTCCGTAAACGAGGAATCCTGCTGTTGTGTGGACTACACCTTTTGGTTTTCCAGTGGTTCCACTGGTATATAAAATGAATAATACATCTTCAGCGTCCATAGGTTCACATGGGCATTCTGCTGATTGTTTTGCCATTAAAGCGCTGAAATCGACATCTTTTTCGTATTTATAGACATCTCCATTAGTCACTTTAACGACAGCTACATGTTGGATGGATGGGCATGTTTCAATGATACCTTCTAAATTCTTTTTCATTGGGCGTGCTTTTCCTGATCTTTTGATTTCATCAGCGACAACTAGTACTGTGCAATCGCTGTCATCAATTCGATCTTTGACTGATTGAGCAGAAAATCCACCGAAAACGATAGAATGAATTGCTCCGAGTCGTGCACAAGCCAACATAATAACTGCGAGTTCGCTAATCATTGGGAGCCATAAGCAAACACGGTCTCCTTTTTTGACACCGAGTTCTTTGAGTGCGTTGGCGGCTTTGGATACTTCATCCTTTAGGGATGCGAATGTATAATTCTTAACTGTATCATCTTCACCGATCCATACGAGTGATTTTTCATCGCCGAAGCCTTTTTCAACCCATCTATCGAGACAGTTGTAGCATACGTTTAGTTTTCCACCTTGGAACCATTTTCCAACGAAATCTTCAGGTGTCGAGCCGGTCCATACTTCTTTATATGGTTCAGAGAATGTGACCATTTCAGCTTCTTTAGCCCAAAACTCGCGTGGGTTTTCAATGGAATTTTTCCACATTTCTTTGTATTTTTCCATTGTTTTAACCCGAGCATTTTTGGCGAGTTCCGGATTTGGCATATATATTTTTTGTTTTTCTTTATCTGATTCAGACATATAATTCACGTGTTATTGATTTATTTTCTTAATTTCATTTATTTAACTTATCTTATTTATTTCATTTATTGAGTATCATGAAAGTTATAATTTCACGTTAAGAACTGGTCTAGCTGCGTTCTTTGGACGTGTTGAAAGGGAGCAGCTTTATAAATGAATTAGTTTTGAGATCGCCACATTTCTTAAAAAATTTGTGTCACGTTGTTGGATAAAAATGGGAGAAGGTTTGAAAAAAGGGGAAAGTCTAAGCAGTGGGAAATCTCGACATGTTACTAGGGAATTAAAAAATTTATGCAGATGTTACTATACAGTAATGAAATGTTTGAAAAACACCAAAAATTCCCAACAATGTTATATATTTGAAAAAGAAATATGCTTTTATGGCATTTTTTGATCATTTTAAGAAGAAGATTGTGGAGTTTTCAAAGTTGAAGTTGTGGAAAATTTCGCGACGAAAAGGAAGAAAATAAAAAAAGGATATAAATATGACAAATTATTTTGAGATGGTATATCCGCAGACTCCACAAAATTTTGCTTCAAGATCCACTATACCTCCGCATTGGGGGCAGATGTTTTGTTTCGCGTTGGTCGTCTGAATCGTGGTTGCAGGTTCTGAATCAGGAGTTTCATATTGCGAAGAATTATCTGGTAAGTGTGAAGTAAATTGAGGCGTTGGGGCGCCATACATTGATTGGGATGGATGTGGAGATGCAGAGGTGATGTGTCCACCAAATACCGCCATTATCCCATTAGCTATTTTGTAAGAGGCGACAATTGAATATACGGTAATTGCAAATGATATTAGCACCGTTAGAATCACTAAACCTAAAATGAGGGTAAAACTTATGAAAAATGACACAACTATAATACCTAATGATAAAGATACCGAAATCGTGTACATCTTAATTCCTTGAGCTACTAATTGAAATCCAGAGGATGGGGGTGCTTCTTTTCTATAAATTTCGACATAATCTGCCAAAGATTTCCATGCTATTAAAACTACAATGGGACTGGCAAGATCTAAAACCAATATAAAAATCATGTTATTAGTAAATATACCTACTACTGCAATGATTATATTAATTATGAAAAATTGGAATGTTTTGACTAAATATGGGTGAGGGCTGGCATTTTTCGCTCTACTTAGCCTGACAAGCATCAGAATATTAAAAATTAGGCCGATAATTGAAACGATTATGATACCTATTGCAAATAAAACAAGCATTCCCAGCGAATTAAGTAAAAAAGGAACAATCACAACCATTACCGCCAAAATCAGGGTGATGTTTAATTGTTTTTTCATGTAATCCCCAAATTCATATAAATTTTGGGAACTTGTCTGATTAATTTGACTCATTATTTATATATTTTAAACTTGGGTAAATAAATTTTTCTGATTGACAAGCGAATTACGCTAATTAGAAAAAAGTAAATGTGAAATTACGAACATTGGAATTTTTAGTTATGGATTATTACGTTGCAGCCATTATATTAGTTAAAAAGAAAAAGTATCGTTCAGATTTGGTATAATTAACTGATAACTAAATAATCTCTTAGAAGAGTTCTATTTTTTTTAAAATTTTATTAATTTTAATTTTCACACTCTTACTATTTAAGAAGAAGATCGTGGGGTTCCTAAAGTCGAAGCCGTTGAGAATCTCGACCAATTGCAAAAAAAAAAGAACCAAATCAAAAAACATATCTATGATACCAAAGAGTATCGTATTATATGGAAATCACGGATCATCTTCAAAACTGTTATATATATGAAAAATCAATATACTTTCATGGTGTTTTTTGATCATTTGACCATAAAAAATTTAAAAAAAACAAAAAATCGAATATTTTTATTTACGATTTTACTCATTTTAACGATACCAACAATCACGGTCTTATTAGCGGACAACCAAACAACATTTACAAAAAATGAGAGTATAGCGGAAGTATTTGACACACAAGTTCCAAACGAATCGTATGTTTATTACGAAGATACAACTGGAAGTGCATTTGGTGTTTACGTGAGTGGGAATTATGCATACTTAGCTGATGGTGAAAGTGGATTGGCTGTTATAGATATCTCCGATCCTACCAATCCTGGAACGCCCGTTTCTGAGGATACATCGGGACTTGCAATAGGGGTTTACGTAAGTGGGGATTTTGCATACGTGGCGGATCAGATCCAAGGTTTGGCAGTCATTAATATATCCGACCCGACTAACCCTGGAACACCCATCTATGAGAACACGACAGGGGGTGCATTGAGCGTATTTGTGAGTGGGGACTATGCCTACGTGGCGGATAGTAACAGTGGATTGGCGGTCATAGATATTTCTGACCCAACCAACCCAGGAGCACCCGTCTACGAAGACACAACTGGATCGGTAAGAG
>JAUWPK010000189.1 GCA_030611625.1 Promethearchaeum sp.
GAGATTAATTACAGTTCATCTTCCAGAAGCATATTTAGCCGGAATAGATAAATTGGTAACAAATGAAGCATACCCAAACCGATCAGAAACAATTCGTGTTGCAGTAAGAGATTTATTAAAAGCGGAATTAGGTGCATTTATTCGCTATCAGACTAAAGAAGTCCCAGATCTTCTCAATTAAATGTTTTTTTTTTATTTTTGAAATGTTTTTTTATGTTTTATTCATAATAGATTATTAATGAAGACATGGAAAATTTCTGTAAAAATAGATGACAGTTCTATTGAAAAAATTGAATTATTTGATATATTAGAAATCTTGGATGGTTATTTAAATATTTATAGAACATATTTTGATGAACTATTAAATATCGTTAAAATGATTAATAAATATAGTATTGGTAAAGGTTTGGAAGAAATAATAGGCCCAGATAATAAAGATTGGACTAAAAATCCTTGGTTATTGCTCATGTTTAAAGATAATGAGAAACAAATTCCGTTTTGGATGCTATTAAAGCGCGAAAAAGACTTAACAGGATATTTAGTAGGAGTGGGGCCACAAAAATTTTATGAATATTGTAAGAATTCAAAGGAACCTGATGATGAAATAAAAAGGCTTATGGAATATATTATCGCTTACCCTCAAAAATTCAAGGTTTCGATAATAATTCCAAATTTCATTGAGTAATATTACGTTTGAATTTTCTATCGTAATATCCTGGTTTTTTATGAGAACCAAATGAAGATAAACCTTTATTTTTAATCTGGTTTTTTAAATTCTGAAATTCTTCTGATGAGATTTCGTTTCGTTTTAATAGAAAATCAATAATTTCAAATGCTTCTTCTATTGTTCTACATCGTCGTATAAAATCAATTGCATTTGGATCAACAATTTCATTTTTTATTCCTTGAATATTGATTTTTTTTTCTCCTTTAATCAATTCAGAACTTAAATGTGGTAGAGATTTTTTAAAATCTTCTGTGTCGAATTCAATTGTTAAATTGTCATCAGATAATTTGGGAGCATTTTTTTTATTCATTTCTCATTATACATAATGATTCGTGTATTTTATTGTTTTTTTTTACCCAAATATTCTAAAGTAGTATCAAAACCCATTAATATTCTTAATTTATCAATTAATTCAAGATGTTCTAACTTAGCTAAAGGTAATGTTTTCTCGTTCATTCGTAAGAAATTTTCCACTTCTTTAATGATTTCAAGTTTTTCTTCAAAAATATTTTTTAAAACATGTAATTCAGCTGATGAAAATGAAATTGAATTCTTGATATAATCCCGCCAGGCTTCAATCACTATTGGAAAGTATTCTTCACTCATTTTTGCCATAATATTTGCATATTGCCTTATTTCAAATTGAGCATGGGGATCCGTTCGCAATGATAGGAAATTAAGTAAATTCCTTAAATCAATTTTAAACACAAAAGATGTATAAATTGAGAGAGGTAAGTTAATCCTTGCAATTTCTCTAGCTACTCCTTTTTCTATATAATTATGATATTCTTTAAGTAAATTCTCAGCATCTTGTTTAAGTTTTGATCTTATTTCTTCAGATTTTTCAATTTTTTGATCTGTTCTTGCTTGTCGATTTCTTCGTTCTTGACCAGTTATCCATTCAGGATGGGGAACATAAAACTCTTCAACTACTTCTGAATAACGCAAACTTACCTCATTATAAGAAGCCATTCTATGGCGAAACCATTGCCTAGCAACAAAAATTGGGCATCTAATTCGAAAAAC
Organism: Promethearchaeum sp.; assembly: GCA_030611625.1. Lineage (GTDB taxonomy): Archaea > Asgardarchaeota > Lokiarchaeia > Sigyniarchaeales > Promethearchaeaceae > Promethearchaeum. The sequence continues at coordinate 1,754 of JAUWPK010000189.1, forward strand.
TAGTACACCAAATTCAATTGGTCCAGAATGTTTGTGTCTAATTAAATAGCGGATTAATTGTTTTGTGGAAGAGATCTTTTTTGTTCCTTTATCATATGATGTTCGAGCTGCATTCACGATATCTTGATCTGATCCCAATACATCAATTAATTCAACAAATCCATGATCTAAAACTTTCTCTCTTAATAAAACTCTACCTTCATCTCCCATATTATTTTATTTTTTTTATTACATTATGAAAGTTTTTATTATTACATTAGTATGATCGGATTTTCTGAATCAATAAAGATAAACTCATCTCTTGGGAATTCTAAAGACAGGATTAATTTGAGTTTTTCCATTGCAATTTTATCGCAAACATAATGTGGGATACTTAAAATATTCAACCCTAATTTCTGAGCAAAAATATATTGTGAATAAACTAAATCAGCTGAAATTAATGTATCACAATTATTTTTTAAAATTTCAATTAAATCCCATTCATTTAATGAGATTCCACAAACTACTGCAATTTTATTTATTTTTCTATTTAATTTTCCACATACTTGAATATAATTTAAATTCAATTTTCTTTTCAGAGATTTAATCAGAATATCAAGAGTTAAATTTTCATTAATCGGATGTCCAATTCGCCCAAAAGGTTTTTTTTCACCTTTATCATCGATATAAAGATTATCAGTGATATTTATACCCACAATTTTCGATGCAATATCAGAAATACCTCCTGAAGCAGCAATCCATGCGGATTGTAGAATAAATAAAGAGATATTATTCACCGATAGTAATTTAATTTGCTTTAATACAGGTTCGTTAAATTTTAATAAGGATCGTTGAGTTAATCCATGATGGGAAATAATAAAATAAGATTTTGTTTTCTTTGTTTGTAAAATTACTTTTATTGTTGGATCAACACATATTACTATTTTATGCAAATTAAAATCCTTCAATTGGTTTCCAAACTGAAGTCCATAGATATCATTGTTAAAGCCTAATTCTTTCGGAACTAATTTTGCGATCTTTTTCGATAACATAGAATAGAGCATATTAATTTTATTAAAATGGAGTTAAATAAAATGGGGAGTGGTTTAATTTATTTAAACGTGTTTTCTTTAGATTTGTATAAAAGATTAAAAATATTTAAAAGAAGGTTTTATTATGTCGGAAAAAGATTGCATTTTTTGTAAAATAATAGATGGACAAATTCCTAGCTACAAAGTATATGAAAATGATTTAGTATTAGCTTTTTTGGATATTTTTCCTTTAAGTTATGGTCACACCGTAATTATTCCAAAGAAACACTATTATAATTTCTTAAATATGCCTGAGGATGATATGGGTAGCTTTTTTAAGGAATTAAAGAAAATTTCTGCACTTATCAAGAAAAAATTGAAAATTGATGGATTTAATCTTGTTCAAAATAATTTTCCTGCAGCCGGACAAGTTATACCCCATTTTCATTATCACATAATTCCAAGAATGAAAGGAGATGGCCCTTTAAGAATGATTCCAGGTAAGGTTCAAGCTAAAGAAGAAGATTTGAGAGAAATTATTCAAAAAATAAAAGAATAAGTTATTGGCTTAATCAATACCAATTGATAAGGGCAATATTCGTTGTTTTTTAAGAAACCAGATAGGTAAAACAAATTTTTGCTTATGATGAGGAGAAAGAGAAGATGAAATTTGGGTTTTGATTAAATACAGGGGAACAAATGCTTCTTTTTCGTAATTTTCAAACCATATTTTACAAAAATTTCCACTTATTTCAGAAAGAATTCCAGTAAGTTCGATATATGCATTTCCATATATTCTCATTTCAAATATCTAATATTCATAGCGACAAAAAAAATAGATACACTTTGATGGTTTTTTGAATTACTAATATTAATATCTCAAATTTGATTTTTCCGTGAAAACCTTTTCTCTGTGTAACTATAAGTCGTCATCAATTAATCAATAAAGATTAATCTCAACCTTTGATTATGTCGTCATTGAATGGTTTTCATTTCGGCATCAATATCATCAAAGTTTCTTAAGTAAAATAAGCAGAAATTGGTTTTTGAACCTTTGTTTTAAATCGAGTTTGTGTTCCAGATAAGGTTTCAAGGTTTTTTCTAATACTTTCTGGAATTTTATAGGGTAAAAGATTGATTAATGCGCGGACAAGGAGTTCCTTGTATTTTGAAATATCATAGGATGCATTTTTCATATGATAAATGTCAATAGGTAAAACTCGATCTTGAGGATTATGAGCTTCATCCTTCACTATAACGAAGGAAATTTTTTGTCCAGGTCTTATAGAAACGCCATGTTGTTCCAAATGCTTCGCCGCTATCGCTTGATAGTTTTGCACTTTATATTCATTATACCGACGAGTGACACGAATAGTTATAGCGAGATCTTCTGGATTTACATCACACGATTCCAAATCACGATAATATTTGAGAAGAACTGGAACAATCCTGGATGATAATAACCATTTAAAATTATCCACAACTAGTGAAGAACTAATAGCCTCAATCATTTCTTGTTGAAATTTTTTTATAAATGGAGGTGAATCATGCCGTCTTAATTCTATTCCTCGAACTTTTATCGTACCTTTTCGTTTTACTCCCCAATATCTGTTTAGTGCTCCGACACTAGGATCCGCTTTTGTGGGTAAAAAAGAAATGAATTTAAAATAATCTTTTTCTGGATCATATCTTATAGGAATTAAGGATTTTTGAGTAATCTCTTCGACAACTTCTAAACATTCTTTCTGAAAAGTTTCATCATCCATTGAATCTGGAGCTCTGACATAAAGAGAATCTACAATACCATGAATTAAAATAAGCCCATGATTCTCACAAATTTCCATAGCATCAAGTAATAATTTACGAGAATACGCACAAACTGTTTGATGGGCTTCTATGCGCCCAAAACGGGCATTTCGAAATCCTAAATATCCAAAACATACAACCAAGATCCATTTTAGTGCTCCTTCCATTTTTTCATACTTCTTTGATTCGCGCTCGGTTTTATTTTTGGATAGGTTTTTATAACTAATTCTTTTAGTTAGTGGAACGCGCAATGATAAAGGGACAATCCCCTTTCTTTTAGAGCATAAATGATAATCCAAATCAGGTACTTTGTTTCTTGAAGATTCACAGCATTTACAATTTACAATCTCAGGTGAGACATTGTAGTGAACCATTAATGCGGGATACATTGAGGTGAAATCTATTTCAGCAACACGCCTAAAAAGCCCCACTTTTGGATTGAGAATGTGCCCACCGCGATCACTTGAAAGAAGACTAGCACTTTCTCTAAAATCTTCTGAATTCTTTTTAATTTCAGGAATTAAGATACCTAGAGCGTAAGCATTGTAAAACTGAAGTGATTGTAAAGCACCCCCGATTGTCACTCGTGTTAAACGTTGTAATGGTGAATAAGTTACCCGAGCCACTTCTATGAGCCCAAAAAGGTTTCCATCATCAAAATGTAAACCACCATAAATTGCAGAATCAATATGCAATCTTCCATTTAGATAAAACTGCGATTTTGAACTATAATGTACTACTCCATAAGACATAAAGGAATTTGACCCATTTTTTAAAAATCGCGTAGATTTCAGCGAAGTCCCATCTCTGGAAAGAGAAAATCGATGTTCAAGATGTAAATATGAAGCACGAGAGAGAAGATATGGAAAAAGTTCTTCATCACCATGAGAAGTAAAGATAACATCTGGATCGAATATTTCAATTGCATCCTGTAAAGAAAGAAATATTTGTCTTTCATTTTCTCCTTCAATTATTACTTGTGGGGTACCATGCTTATCTATACTAATTTCTGAAGATAAAAATAATGAGTTGAGAGGTATACTTACACTACATGGATCTACTGTTAATTTACAGTTTTTCAATCGATCATTTCGATTTTTTCTCAAACCCTGTTGTTCAACTTCGATTTCCAACCAAATTACTCTTAAAGGAGGAAATTCATATTGAATAGATTCATTAGAATCTTTAAGAATGATAGAATAAACAATTAATTCCGTTTGGTTTTTTTTAAGTTCAAATGAGCAAAATCCAAATGGAAATAATCCAGTTTCATAGAAGAACATTTGAGTTAAGGGTATATCTACGTTGTAGAAATTAAATCGCTCTAGTTCTTTTATTTGGCGAACTATTCTTTTGAATTTAAAGGGAGAATCTACTTGAATTCGAATTACTTGAGAAATTTGAGGATCTTCTGCTTTAACATGACGTTTACAAATTATTGCAGATTTAATTTGAGGGTGAGCCTTCATTGCCGTGATAATTTTGTGAAAATCTACATTTTTACCTGCGATCTTATCATTGGATACTTGCTTTATAGGAACGATATAAAAAGAAGGATGGAATTCATATATAGCACGGACCACTTCTCCATTTCTTTTTTTTAACCAAAGTAATATCCCCTTCTCATGAATCATTGCATCAATAATCCAAGCGTCAAATAGAAAATTTCGCATATCATTCATCATTTTTGCTGAGTTTTGTTAAATATTTATCAAGCGTTAAATTATGGATAGTCTTTGAAAATACAATTCTTTTTTGCGGAATCTGTCGAGATAATTGAGAAGTCCAATATCTTTCCTTTTGATTAGGTAAAAAGGGATGCTGATCCAGTGAATAATCAATATATCTAAGATTTTTATGAATTCCTACGATGATCCCAGAAAAATGTGACAATATATGTCCTCCTGCGGGCCGATATTTTGATTTTGAATGAAGTGGGCCAGTCAAAATAATAATGGGGTTGAAACGCTCTATAATCTTATTCAGACCAAGAAACATCATCTTTAAATCTTGGAAAGCTTTAGAATTAAGTGAATTTTGGGTAATAGAACCGTTATGCCCCTCTTTTCTTATTGAATCATTCAACTGAGACGTTTTTTCAAACATTGATGTTATTCCATCAACTAAAACAAGATTGATTTTGTTTTCATTTATAGTTGAAAGCTTTTCATGAAGCACTTCCACCATTTGGTCCCATGTGAAAATTCGGGAAACGATGATATGTTTAAGTACAATCGACGGATTAAGACGAATGGAAACGGCGAGTTTTGAAATCAAATATGGGTCAAACCGATTTTCTCCATCAATATATGCGATTAAATGAGAAGGCTGTTCTTCATCGTTATTTTTTAAGGAATTTACAGCAGTCTTCATCAGTATTGAAGATAGCATTTTTTTAGGACCATAAAGGAAATATACTGGTCCAGGAACAAAACCCCCTCTTAGAAGAGCATCCAACATTGGATCTCCACTACTTAACGGGGAAAATTGCTTGATATCTTTATAATACTCAGATGCTGTAATAATCTTAATCACCCATTATGAACAAAATTTCTAAAACTAAAGGAAGGCGAGGGCGACAAATTTCTTAATTCTTTAGAATATGTCTGATATTTAACAATATTAGGGATTATTTTAAAAACTTTGAAAATTTATTTAAAATCTGTTTAATCGTATTGGAAATCAATAGAAAGAGAGGTCATTGAAAATATAAACTTGTTAATTTATTATATATTTATTAAATGCAAAAAAGCTAAGAAAAGTAATTCATATGAAGGATAATATTACATTAATTGGATTCATGGGAACAGGAAAAACAATTATAGGTAAACTATTAGCGGAACGATTGATAAAAAATTTTATCGATGTAGATGAATTAATTGAACAACAAGTAGGAAAAC
>JAUWPK010000294.1 GCA_030611625.1 Promethearchaeum sp.
TTATCCAATCGGTTTTGTTGAAAATGACACGGATCTGGGTCAAAGGTTTGATTTTAACAGCAAATGTAGTGATAATTCTCATTTATCCATATCAAAAATAAATTTATTCGATTCTCAAAAACCATTTCTCTTTAAATTAGAAGATGAAAAATGGATTACTGTTGTATTTTACTTTCACATTCAGAGACCAATTTTCTCTACTTTCCCAAGAGGTTTAGATGGGAAAAATGTGGGTGTTTTTGCTTCCAGAACTCCTTTTCGACCTTCAAGACTTGGTATTTCTGAAGTTGAATTGATCAAGGTAGAAGGAACCACTTTATTTGTGAAAAATCTTGACGCATTTAATGGCTCTCCGGTTCTCGATATAAAAATTGGATCAAAATCCTTGAAATAGTCCTTTAAATAGAAAGAAGCAATTTTATTTGTAAAAAGTGATTATTTTTAATTACAAATGAAAATTTTGGAGAAGCAACAATATCATCTATTATTTTTAATTATATTTTCAGTTTTGTTTAGTTTTATACTCCCATATGGCAGTTTTCTTCAAGGGAATCTGTTTGGAATTCCTACTTTATTTTGGGTAATCCTATCTCTTGCAATTAATGTGAGCCATCAAGTGTATGTGCTTATTTGTTGGCGTATTCAACTTAAGTCTGAGTGGATCACTCGAAAATTTGGCAAAATGGGATATAATTTATATATAATAGGTTTTTTCATTCTATTTTTCGCCCGAATTATTTCCATTGTATTGGTTGGTATTTCCAATCAAAATACTTTGGATTTTAGTATAAAGATCTTGCGAATTATAGCCATAATATTAAGTATCCCGATGTTTTATCTTTTCTATTCTGTTCTGCGTTATTTCGGGATCCAACGGGCTGCAGGAGCAGATCATTTTGATCCATCTTATAATTCCAAACTGTTGGAATCACGCGGAATGTATCGTTATTTTAAAAATGGGATGTATATATTTGGTTTGCTAATACTTTGGATGCCAGGGTTGATCTTTGCTTCTGGATCTGCACTATTAATTGCATTATTTAATCATATTTACATTTGGGTGCATTATTATACTGTTGAAGTCCCAGATATGCAAAAAATATATGGCGTTCAGGTAGAATAAAATTAATTTTCTAATTTTTCTATAATAAAAAAAATAAAGAAAAATCTTATAAAACCAGTCAATTTGCTTATATTTTCCATTGACCTGCTTGGTAAATTACTTTTCCATCAGCAATTATCTTTGAATCTTCGCTCTTCATATCCTTAAGAATGTCCCAGTGAATTGGGCATGCCATATTCTCACTTAATGTCTCGGGAAAGCCCATTCCCAAAGCCATATGCATTGTTCCGCCCATTTTTTCATCAAAAAGCATATTTTTGGTGAATTTTTGTATTCCATAATTGGTTCCAACCGCGAATTCACCAATGATGTTCGCATTTTCGATGGTTAAGATTGTGTCTAACAATTCTTGTCCCTCATCGGCAGTTCCTTTAACAACTTTCCCGTCTTTAAATTCTAAAAGAATATTTTTTATTTCTTTTCCTTGGAAAATTCCTGGATATGTAAATCTAATTCTCCCATTAATAGAATTTTCAATAGGACTTGTAAAAATTTCACCATCTGGTAAATTCTTTTGCCCGCTGCAGTTTATCCAAGGTCTCCCTTTTACAGAGAGTGTAAGATCTGTGTCTTCTCCCAGAACATGAATATTCTCAACTTTATTTAAAATTTCTACAATTTTTTGTTGCTCTTTATCGATTTCTCTCCAAACTTCAGCAGGATTTTCAGAATCAAGTTTTAGTGCTTTATAAATAAAGTCTTTATAGGATTCCGTATCCATTTTAGCATCTTGTGCGAAGCTATCGCATGCGTATGGAATGATTGTCCATTTCAGTTCCTTCTTAAATACTCTTTCTTGATAAATTTTCAACAGTTCCATATATTCCGGAGAAGATGTGGTCAATTTAATCTTTTCAGGGTCGACTAACGATAATTCTTGCCGATTGAAATCAGCAAATATGTTAATTATCTGGGATGCCTTATTGACCAAAAATTTCATTATGGGATTGACAAATACAAGCTGTTCATCGCTGGCATATTTAAATTTCGCTACATTAATTCCATTTATTTCACTCAAAACGAGAGGATGTCCTCCCGCTTTCAATATTTCAATATAAACGGCTTTTATGAGATCATTAGCGACCTGAGATCCTTGAATTATTACAAGATCACCTGGTTTTACATTAACGGCATATTGGACTGCAAGAATTGCTGCTTTTTTATTATAGTCTTTCATTTTTGCTCATTTCCTAATTTTTTAATTTAGTATATACAATTTTATATATATTAATTTATTATTATTTGATTCCTTTTATTTAATACTTTGAAAAAGAGTCAAAAAAAAATGACAGAGCACTAATCCCATATCCGAATTTTATTTAACTATTGAAGTAGTCAGAATAGGATTCTCAGTCATATTTATCCATATTTGTCCATTAGATTTTAAACCAGGCTTTTTTGTTCAATTTAGAATGAACTGTACACGATTAGATAGACAGGTGCCAAGAAATTTTAAGAAAAGTGAAAATTTTGCGATTACAATCTTTTTTGAAAGAGAATATCTGAGAAAAAAATTATATATAAGTAAATGCTTATATAAGTATATATGTCACATCTTAAACAAATTACAATAATGGCCAACATTTTCAAAGCATTCGCTGATCCTACTCGATTACGCCTAATAAGATTATTAGCTTCAAATATGGAAGAAAAACTCTGCGTCGTGGATCTAGCAAAAAAATTGGATATTTCTCAGCCAGCTGCTTCTCAACATATCAAAGTTCTAAAAAATATCAATATTTTATATGCACAAAATGAACGCCCTAGGATTTATTATTATATAAATTTAGTCGAATTTAAAAAACAGAAAGCCATGTTAGATCAGCTATATGAACTTGCTTTTAAAAAATGTGCTCAAGGTGGACAATGTGAGAAATGTCCATTTCGTGATGAATGTGATGATGTCAAGTAGAGAATTTGACTGAGTTACGAGGGAAATTTTTTGGTATTCTTGGTTAGTGCAATTATAAAAAAAATTTATAAGTAGGCAATTATAAATATATAATTAATTGCTTATATACTTATAAATCTTGAAATTCTTAGATTTCTCAAATTCTATAAGCATATTCAAGGTGAGAAATAATGGAAAAAAACAACAATGATATTCATGAACAAAATAAGAAATTTGGGAAGAAAAATAGAAAATTAGGTGGTCTCTTCTCAGCTTTTTTAGTTTTATTAATAATAATTTTTACCTTTCTAAGAACTCCTCAACAGATTACAGAGATGTTAGTAGAGGTTACCTCAAATCTACAAATTTATTTTATGATAGTTCACATTATCATGATTTTATCTATAATTGTAGGCTTATTTGTGCCCAAATTTAGAAATCTAATCTTTTTTGTTTTTGTATTATATCTGTCTCTTTCAGCAACAGTAATTTCAGCGATATTTCTAATTATTCCTAATATAATCTTATTTGGTTTAGTCTCTAGTTTGCTAGTCTTAGCGTTTAAACAAAATAAATTGAACTTTACTTTTAAAAACCTTAATCTAATTGATATTTTCTTTGGTTTAATCGGAATTATTTTCGGTTTTTGGTATTTACATTGGGTAGAAGATCCTGTATGGTTGAATGCTTTACTTTATTCTCCGTTGGGTGGAGTTAATTGCCCAACGTTAGTTATGATAAGTGGTTTCATTTGTTTTACAAAAAAACCGAGATTTAATGTATTAGAGATTACATTAGGAGCACTAACATTATATTTTGGATTTTTTGGAATATTTCGATTACAGGCTTATATTGATATTACGCTTGTTTTATGTGGTGGGTATTTACTGCTAAGAAATCTGTGTCGATTTCTAAGAAAAAAATCTTAATTAAGCTAATTGGTTAAGAAACAATTTTTTTCCATTTTTTCTCTATCAATTAAGATGTTCTTAAAATATAAAAGTACTTTTCTAAATCTCAAAATCTTTCCTCTTTAATTTCTTCCCACATTCTTCACAATATGCATCCTTATTGGTTAAAATTTGCTGAATTAAAGTCGTAGCAAGATAATCTCCACACTCTGGACAACGGAAATTAAGAGAATCTTGTGAATGATTACTAAAATTCGTTTTTCCTACAGTGAATCTAGGCTCTCTTTTTCGTCGAGCCTCGATGGAGGGAGTTTTTTGATAAAGTTCAGAATTAAAATCTAACTTTGCACTCTGTTTTTCTTTGGGAAAAGGTGTTGAAGCAATAATTTGCCTCTTTTCGGACTTAATAAAAGCTTCAGGATTTTTAACTTCGATATTGATAATTTCTACATAATTATTTTCAAGTAGAATAACTAAAGCATCAGTATCGGGAGAAAATAGGGGTCCTGCTGTAATTGTTTGAATTGGGGCTCGACATTGATAGGTTTCAAAAGTGTTTCCTTTTTTATCCAGAAGATGAATTTTATTTAAATT
>JAUWPK010000328.1 GCA_030611625.1 Promethearchaeum sp.
AGGGGGGTCTTTTGTTGGAAAGTACCCTAAAATGCGCTGAAGAAAGAGTAAATGGATGTGATTAGAAAAGATCAGAATCATATCTCAAAGAAAAAGCGTTCTAAGGTGAAAGAAAAAAGAAAATAAAAAAATGTCACGAAAATTATCTAATTATCAAATTTATTACATAGATTTCATTCGAACCTTGAAAGGATCCTTTTTTTTCTTGAATTTCTCTGTTCTGAAGAAGAGCTTCTTTCCATCAGAGATAATTCCACCGTAGTCTTTATCCAATTTTGAAATTATTTGTTTTGTAATGGGTTGTTTTATACGATTTGGATTAATTAATACTTCTAAAATTTGTTCTTTTTTCTTTATGTCCTTATAGCTTAACCTAAGATTAGGTAAAGCAACTAAATATCCATGAGTATACCACTTGGGATAATGTTCATTCGTACTATGAACTCGTAATTCAAGAAGACCTTCTGTAAGATCCTTCATTTTCAAATCAGTAACATCTTTAGCTTCACGAACTTTTATAAAAACACAAACTGGATTTGATTTTTTGCTTGTGCGAGTTTTAATTATTTTTTTTAATTCATCTTCTGCATCTGACATATTTTTAACCTCCCCCTGCCGCTTTGAAAAACGTTATTCTATCATCTGGGGAAATAATGGTATCTAAACCCAATCCTCCACGTATATCTTCGCTATTAATGATAATCGAGGTATTATCAGCTATATTATCTTCTTCGAAGAAATATTCATCTAATTTGGGGAAATCTTTAATAATTTTTAGTATTAATTGATGAATTGTGTGTGAATTTCCTTCAAGGTTATAATGGATTACTTTTTTATTAGTTATTGCCCAAAATGGTCCAAAAAATAAAGCTTTGAAGGTATTATTTAATTCTTCACTTTCAGCGCTCATCAATAATTTAAATAGTCAAAAATAAAAAAAATTTTCTATTATAATTTTTAGCTTGAGAAATATTTTCGAATATCACAGAAATGGTCATGAAAATCATTATGAGAAATGTTTAATTTCTTGCAGATTTCTTCAATTAATTCACAACTAAATGTTCCTGCAAGATGTAATGCTTGATTATGAGCAAACTCATCAGAACAAATTAGAGATTCTTTTAAAAATCTTTCAATAATAAAATGGTGATTAGAAACATGCATAGCGGATTCTTTTCCTTTTTCTGTGAGTTGGATTTCCTTATATTTTTCCCAGACAAGTAATTTTTGTTCTTCCAACCGTTTTAGGATAGAATTTAGTGTTGAATGTTTAAAATTCAATCTAGTTTTAAGATCTCCTGCTCTAATTGGACGATTCCAAAAATAAAGGAAATCTAATACTAAATTAACCTTACTTGTATTTATCATAATAATACTCTTTTTAATTTATCAGTATTGAATTAATAACCGATTTTTGCTTCTCTGACAAAATTAACACATAAGCGCTTATTCCAAAAATAGATATTAGGCTCCAAGAAACAAATCCACTAATAATTTTTTCTGGTTCAACATCTACGGGATTTTTTAATGCAATCATGCAATATTCAATCATTGAAATATAATCTAATACTTGGAAATTTTCAAAAATACCAGGAATCGCGCTCATTTCAGCAAATTTTGCTCCGGTAGTCCGGGCAATTTCAAGTGCATCTTCATCCGAGTGCTGAGGTGACGTAACAATAATCGAGCAATTTTCTTCCTTCATTAAATCAATGATTTCTAGAATTGTTGATTGCCCAGGTTCCCCACCTGAATGGTCTTCTATTGTTGCAAGCCGTTCAATTCCTAAAAGATCGAATAAATAATAAAATGCAGGATGACTTACTACTACTTTTAATCCATCAAAATAGGCAGATTTATTTAATTCAATGTCGGTTAGCAGATTTGATAATTTTTCTTGAAAAATTAAATTATTATTAGAAAATTCTGTTTCATGATCAGAATCTAATCCAATCAATGTTGTAGTTGCTTTATCTACCATTTTTTTCACAACATTTGGATTCATCCAAATATGGGGATTAAAAGAATTATCTAATAAAGGATCTTCATATCCATCTTCTGTTAAATTACCCAACGGAACTATAATTATTTCCAAATCTGGATTATCTTGCACGATGTTTTCTAACCATGGCTCAGCTCCAGATACACCCATTGAAAAGATTACATCTGAATCTAACATTTTTTGGATTTGTTGAGTTGTCGGACCTTCAAAAGAGTGAACATCTGTGGAACTGTCTACAATGGATTCGACATTTGCATACTCCCCTGTAATAGATAGGATTATATCGTAAGGAACTGCAATTGTTGTTAAAATATTCAATTTTGATTCTTCATCTATAGAACTAGTGTGATTATCTGGAATACCTAAAGAAGGAGTAAAATTTCCAAATAATATGAATATTATGAATAAAAGATACCCAATAACTCTTAAGTGATGAAATTTTGAAATTCTAATCATAATTTTTATAATTAATATTTAAATATAAGAATTACGATATATCGTAAAGTTTTTTATATCATCATAAATAGATAGAAATAATGACAAGCATTTTAGATTTTTTAAGTGCCCTTCAATATCCTGTTGTGTGGCGTCCATTTATTACAGCGATTACAATAGGAATTGTTTGCGCGATTGTGGGAGTTTTCATGGTTCTTCGCAAGTTAATATTCTTTGGTAATGGTATAGCACATTCAGCATTTGCTGGTGGTGCCTTAGGTTATTTATTAGGATGGACACCGATTTTCCCCATTGCAGGTTTCGCCATTCTAACTGCATTTGGGATTGGATATATCAACAAGCGAAATAAAATATCTAATGAAATTGCTATCGGGATATTTTTCTCATTTAGCATGGCTTTGGGTGTTCTTTTCATATCTTTGTATGAATCTTATAGTACCGATATTGGTTCAATGCTTTTTGGTAGCCTCTCATCAATTGGGATTTCAGAATTTGCAATAATTTTGATACTCGGAATTATCATTTTATTTTTAATTTTTGCTGTAAAAAAGGAGTTATATTTCATAACATTTGATGAAGAGCTTGCTAAAGCAAATGGAATGCCGGTAAATTTCCTTTCATTTTATTTTCTCTTTACGGTGTCTTTGACTATCGTGATGTGCATTTCAACTGTTGGTATAATTCTAGTTATGGCATTTATTGTAGTTCCGGCGGCAAGTGCTTATCAATTCACATATAAATTAAATCATATGCTCATATATTCTATATTGTTTGCAATATTTGGATCAATGGTAGGTTTCGCAGTTGCATTTATTCTTAATATTTCAGGTGGAGCGACTATAGTGATTATTTTGATTATCATATTTGCAATTTCAATGATAATTTCTCCCAAACGTCGTAGTAAACTTCCGCAAACAGGAGAAATGTGTCCAAAATGTGTTAAAATGGTTCAGGAGACTCAATGTTCTTATTGTGAGATGGAAGACGAAACGGATCCTATATTTCAAGAAAATGAGGTGAAATGAAAATAATGGACAATCATCATCATATTCATGAACATCATAATCACGATCATCATGTTGAAAAGCACGAAGTTCAACCAACTTTATTTGACACTACCAACAAATCACTCATCATCGAATTAAAGGATGTTTCTATTAATTATGGAAAGAATATTATACTTAATAATATAAATTTGAACATTTTTAGAGGAGAATATGTTGGGTTGATTGGTAAAAATGGTTCTGGTAAGAGTACTTTGATGAAAGCAATTTTAGGGCTTATTTCTCCAAAATTTGGAACAATTAAAGTGTTTGGAAAACCAATTCAATCAGAAATGTATGATAAAATTGGTTATG
>JAUWPK010000293.1 GCA_030611625.1 Promethearchaeum sp.
TACCTATCTTTTCAATTTCTACCTCAACAATATCTCCATGTTTTAGTCGAGCAACTCCTTTCGGGGTCCCTGTGGATATTATATCTCCTGGCATCAAAGTGAAATTTTTTGAGATATATGCAATAGTTTCGGGAATTGAGAAAATCATATGTTTGGTATTTGAATCTTGCTTGGTTTCTCCATTAATCCTCCCTTGGATTCGTAAATTTTGAGGATCTCCAATATCCTTTGTTAATACAACTTGGGGCCCAATTGGACCAAACGTGTCAAAAGATTTACCGCGGAACCAACCTGATCTGTCTCCAGTTTGTATATTTCGTTGACTTACATCATTAAAGCATGTAAATCCATATATGTGATTCATCGCGTCTTCTTTTTTTACATTTTTACATTTATCTTTAATTATTATTGCTAATTCTGCTTCGTAATCAGTTTTCGTATCTATAAAACCATATTCTGATACAAACCGTGGAATTATTATTGTTTCTCCTGATTCTATTAATACATTAGGTGTTTTTGGGAATAATACCGGTTCTTTTGGCGGTTCAAGTGTGCGTCCTTGAACCTTTACAGAATGACTTTCTGCAATATGTTCCTGATAATTCAGACCGAGTGCAATAATTTTACTCGGGTTCAAATCCATGAATTCATTCGATCCAAAAATAGGTAGTTTCATTATAATATCAAATTTTAAATCATTTTAAAATGCACTTCTTTTACCCTATTCTCAATAAGGATCAAAAATTTAAGAGTAAAGAACGATTAATAAATAAGATTGAAAATGAAAGAAGCGATAGAAGCTGCAAGAAAAATTTCAGCATTAGAAATTCAAGGAGCAACAAATATAGCTATGTTTGCAGTTAAAGAAATGGTTAAATTTGCACAACGCAATAAATCACTATCTAGAAAAGAGCTGTGGAAACAATTAATTAAAGTTGAAGAAATTTTTACGAAATCCCGTAGTACCGAGCCAGGAATGCGAAATGGTTTGATGTATATCTTAGGAAAATTACAACACGACCAATCCCAAGGGATCTCATTAGATCTTCCTAAAATGATCGAAATTTATGGATCAGAATATGAAAATATTCTAAAAGAAGCAAAAAAGAGCATTGCCCAGTATGGTAATAATCTAATTCCCGAAAATTTGGAAAAACCCTATATAATTCAAACGCATTGCCATAGTTCAATAGTAGAAGCCATTCTTATAGAAGCACATAATCAAGGTAAGAATTTTATTGTTGTTTCATCTGAAACTAGACCATTTTATCAAGGAAGAATTACAGCAAAGAAGCTTTCTGAAGCGGGAATTAAAGTTATACAAGTGGTCGATAGTGCAATGAGATGGGTTGCAAATAATTATAATTCAGACATTATTATTATTGGAGCAGATGCTATTACTAGTGAGGGAACGGTTCTAAATAAAATAGGATCTCGATTATTAGCTTTAGTAGCAAAGGAGATGCATATCCCCCTTTATGTTGCAAGTCCCTTATTGAAATATAATCCTGGAACTGCTTTTGGAAATTATGAAAAAATCGAAATGAGAGACACAAAAGAGATATGGAAAGACTGGACGGATTCGCCAAAAGACTTGACATATCTGAACCCTGCTTTTGAAACGATAAATAGGGTTTACATTTCAGGAGTAATAACTGAAGCGGGAATTTATCCCAGCGGTCAAGTTCATATAATGTTCAGTAAAACCTATCCTTTCTTGCAACAAGCCTACAAAGTAATTGAACATGGTAGTCCTAGCGACATATTTTAATGAAAAAAATGGAGAAAATATACAATGGCTAAAATAGAAAATTGGGAAATATTCCCAGAACAAGTAGAAATACCAATAATAACGTGTAATTTATATGAAGCATACAATTTGATTCCACCTGATGAAAACCTTATCGATAATAAAATGAAAATACGTTTAGGAGCCTATATTTTAAAAGATCCGAATAGATTTGATTTCAATGAATTTAGGCAAAAAAACATAATAATGTACTTATCAATCAGCCCAAAACTTCGCAAGGGTTGGACAAAAGAATATGGATTATATCGAGCAGCTTTGGAGATTGCTGCAGAAGAAAGTACAGGCACTTGGGATCCTGATCTAAAAACATTACTCCCCAGTGAAATGGATAACAATTCTAAAGAAAACATGAAATTACTGGAAGCCAAAGTAATTGGACTTAATTTTAAGAACGGTATGGCTGCTGTAGCATTACCGAAAGAAGGTTTTGAAGATGGAAATCTTCCACAGGTTTTAAGTGTAATCATAGGTAACTATACTGGAATGTCAAGTGCTGCTTGGGGAGTAAGATTAGAAGATTTAGACATCCCAGATGATTTTGCAAATACATTTCAAGGACCTTTAGTGGGTAATGAAGGAATCAAATCAATTTTGGGAGATCAAATTACTGTTGGTACAATTGTAAAACCAAAAACAGGCCTTAGTGAAGCAGATTGGGCAAAAACATCAACTAGATCTTTTATGGGAGGATTAGATGTTGTGAAAGATGATGAAAACCTCACATCTCAAGATTATTGTAAGTTTGAAAAACGAGCGCGCCTTGTTTTTGAAGGGATTAAAGAAGTTGAAAAAACCACAGGTAGAGATTTAATTTATGTTCCGAACATAACCTCTGGAGATTTTGATGAGATGATAAAAAGAGCAGATATTATCAAAGAATTAGGTGGAAATTGTTTAATGATTGATATTTTATCTGCGGGAATGACAGCTGTTCAAACTATTCGCAAAAAATATCCAAATATGATTATTCATGGACATCGAGCCGGGCACGGAGCTCAAACAATTTTTCCCGAAATAATAATCGATGGTATTCAATATAATCTAAGACATGGAGTGTCAATGAAAGCATGGACTTTAATAGCCAGATTATCAGGGGTTGACCAATTTCACATCGGGGCACCGAGAGGAAAAATGGAAGCATCATCTCGAACGGTTTTAGAAAATCTTGAAGCTTGCACACGCCCATTAGGAAAAATCAAGACTATGCGACCAATATGTTCTGGAGGATTAAAAGCTACCGTCATGTGGGATGTAGCGAAAATAATGAATCCAGATGGAGAAACACCTAATATGGATATAATTTGCCAAGCTGGAGGCGGAACTCATTCCCATGATCTTGGAACTTTCGGAGGGGCAAAATCCATGGTTCAAGCTCGTGATGCAATTAAGGAAGGATTAACTCCACAGGAAACAATGGCAAAACATTTTGAAACTCTACTCGCTTTTAGAAAATGGGATGAAGTCATTTATGAAAACTGGTTGAAAACCCTTTCTTCTGGCTCAAAAATAGTTGTGGATCCCGATACTCGTCCATATTATAAAAATCGAAAGGATAAAGAAAATGGTCCGATTGCAACAGATCTTAAATCAGCTGTTCTTAAATATCCATTATTAAAAGAAGACCTTAAAAAATTTAATCCTTCTTTATACAAAGAAATTTTTTAGTTTTGAAACCGATAATTTTATTTTTTTTCCTTAATTATCTGAGTTAACAGTGACTATATATGGCTCGAAAGAAGAAAAAAGAAATTACACATACATTTGAAGTAAATGTTTCCAAATTATCAATATCACAAGAAAAATACGTTGATCAGATGATTTCATTCATTTCTGAGAACTTGAAAGTAGAAGATATAACCAAAGATGGAAATAAAGTCAATATTGAATTGCCCCAAACTATATCAAAAAAAATGTTTAAACTAAGGTTAAATAGATTTCTTTACCAATCAGGTTTGAAATCCGATTTTAGATTAATTTCCATGCTTAATGAAGGAAAACAAGGATATATGTTCATGGATCGATAAATAATCAATTAATCTACTAAATTAATTTTTTTTTTTAATCATTACTTAAGACAATGAAAGAAATAGACGATCTAATTTTTCAACCTACATCCATGCTGAATATATTTAATGCTATGGACGAGGCAAGTAATTTGGAATTTTCAACGGATAAACCAGGAAATATTGGTCCTAATCAGCATATAAAGGGAATTACATTTGAATCATTGAAAATCATTTCTAATGAAATAAAAAAAGCAAATATTAACTTTTTTAAAGATGAATTAAATGAAAAGTCAATTGGGAAATTCATTTATAATGCAGTAAATACAATGATGGAAACACAACCCTATGAAAATTTACTTTTAGGGCATATTCTATTATATTCTCCACTGGTATTTGCCTCAAAAGAAATTGTAGAAAACCCTAAAGATGACCAATTTATAAATTGGAAAAATTTTTGGAATATTACTGAAGAAGTAATCAAATCCTCCTCGGTTTTAGATGGCATATGGCTTACACGCGCAATTAAATTATCAAAAGCGGGAGGAATAGAAAATCCTGGGGATAAGCCTCTAAAAACAAAATATGATATTTTAGATCCAAATATCGAACAAAAAATTAGAAATGACAATAAAACATTACAAGACCTCTTTGTTGAAAGTGCAGAATATGATTTAATAGCGCGCCAGTATACAAATAATTTTAAATTTT
>JAUWPK010000290.1 GCA_030611625.1 Promethearchaeum sp.
AAAGAAACCTCAAATAATTCTAAACTGGAAGAATACAAATTTTTTGGCATGATATTACCTCACAAATAGATTTCCACCATGTGTGTCCAATGCCACAACCAAAGGTCCAAAATTCTCGACTTCCAAAAACCAAGCT
The DNA here is from genome assembly GCA_030611625.1 of Promethearchaeum sp. GTDB lineage: Archaea > Asgardarchaeota > Lokiarchaeia > Sigyniarchaeales > Promethearchaeaceae > Promethearchaeum. The sequence continues at coordinate 137 of JAUWPK010000290.1, forward strand.
GCTTCAGGACCAAGCTCTTTCCACTCAACAGAAACCACTCTTTTTATAAATTTTGATACGATTGCCCCCGCCCCTCCAGGAAATTGTAAATAAACTGCAGGTAGTTCATTCCAGTTGACACCTTGCATCCCTCCCTTTCCAATAACAAATAAAATATTAAGATTTTTACATACATTATTTTGGTAAGGATTCATTCTTGCAGATGTAGTAGGACCTCCACTAATAATTTGAAACGTTCCATCAGATTTCGTTTTAACTATTGGCCCCATATGATAAATAGCAGAATTTTTAAGATTTTCAAAATCTTTAGGAAGAGGTTTGCCATCTTTGATTAAATTAATTATTTTTTTGTGCACTTGATCCCTACCTGTGCAAATTAGACCAGAAATGTAGACAATATCTCCTATTTTAAGCCCATTTACTATTTTCTTTGAAGTTGGAAGAGTTATATGTTTTTTAAGATTCTCATTCAATTCCATTCACACTCCAACCCCATTTTTTGGGACAAATTTATAATCTCTATCCAAAAATCCCATAAAAAACTCACCTTCTTTGGAAATACATCCTGAAATTGTACGATGGGAATAACATTCAACAACTAAACCAACAGGATATGAAGCGGGATGTCTCATTGCCCATTCAACATGTACATCAATACAATTAGAATGCCCTCCCAAACCCATAACTCCAATATCAAGTTCGTTAATTTGATTTAAAAGTTCATTTTCTAAAGCGGAGACTTCTTCTCTGCGATTTCTAGTTCCGATAGGTCGAAGTAGTGCTTTTTTCGCTAAATACATGCTTTTTACAGAATCTCCTCCAATTCCAATCCCAACAATAATTGGTGGACATGGTTTACCACCAGCATTTTTTATTTCATTTAGGATTAGTGGAATAAAATCTTCAAAACCTGTAGCAGGATTTAGCATATAGAGCGCTGAAATATTTTCGCACCCTCCGCCCTTATTAAGAATTGTAAAAACTAAATCATCTCTATTGGGAATTAATTCCAGATATATTGGAGGCGTGTTTAAACCTGAATTATCTCCGGGATTTTGAAATTTAATCGGATCCACTGTATTGGCACGAAGTTTCGAATCGCTTGTAAGCTGAGCTAAAATCTTTTTAATTGATTCTTTGAAGTCTGAAATAATTGGGAAATTCTCACCTAACTGAATAAATATATTTACGAGTCCGGTATCTTGGCAAACTGGTATTTGATTTTTTTTACCATAGGTTATGTTATTGAGCATCAAATCTAGTTGAGACCTTGCTATTTCATTATTCTTTTCATTTTCCAGCATTTTTTCTAGTTTAGTAATTGTCTTTTGAGTAACATTTTGTGCAGAATATGAAATAAGAGAATATAATGAATTTTCAATAATTTTTAATAAATTCAGCCTATCCACATGAATAGTATTTTTTCAAACAATAAATATTTTTAATATGAAGAATCTATACTACTTAAAAGGAAATTTTTTTTTTTTAATAAAAGTGGATTTTTCAATAGGTATAAGAAATAATCTTAAAATTTTAATGAAATTGCATTTGTATATAACTTATTCTTATTGTTCTTTCATTAAATACAAAAAAAATTCCAAGTTATAATTAAAAAATTGGCATAAATGGAAGAAAAAATTTGAACACACAATTAAATGCATTTTTAAATAGAATAGGAGATAATTTCATTCAAGATTGGTATAATATCAGAGATATTCAAACCTGGATGATGGAAGAAATTTATAGAAAACGTGTTCAATTCCCTTATTTCAAAAAAAAGACCCTTTTCTCTTGGGTGTCGTTTAATAAAAACCCAAAAAGTAAAAAAAATCCTTCAAGATTTTACTATAAAAAATTAGATTCACTATTTCGATATTTTTTTTTAAAAATGTTTTCCGGATTAAATGAAAAGCAATTAATTCTTAGGGGAATTGAAGGACACGTTAGGAAAGAGTCAGAGCTTTTTTTTGAATATGAATACATATTATCCGAAGATGAACTTGATGAATTTAGAAATTTTAAACATAAATTTAATCATCCTGATCATCATTATCGTATTATATCATATATTTTTAATCTAATTATCATGGTTTTTGGCAAATTGATCAAAGATTTGATTAAAAAAGATGTTCAGATTCATATGCTTTGTGCAAAAATAAAGGAAAAAGAATCTTCGGGAGAAAAGTATTTGCATTTTTTGATAACTGTTGAAAAACCAGATAGAAAATTCCTAAGTGCATATTTACATTATTTAATTTTCAATTTTGCAGAGGTTCTTCCAGGAATTGATAAAAAATTTTTAAAAAGCTTGAATCGGCAAAAAAATCATATATATCCCATCGCATTGAAAGAGTATCCTAGAAGTCTTAAAAGAATTCCAACCGTATTATATATACTTCAAAGAAAAGTGCTTGTTTTGAATCAAATAATACCGATTCTTGATATTTTAAACTTCGTAGGTTCTCGAGTTGAAGATACAAAATTCAATACTAATGATTTGGTTTACGAAATAATTACGGAAAAAATCTGTGAAGATGATGAAAATAAGAATGACATATTTGAAATATTTGATTTTCTTAACAGAACTGCTTCGCTTTTTTCTACTTTTCAATCAAATAATCGAGCAAATATATCAAGACAATATCAATTATTCTTTTTTTATTGTCAACATTTTTCTTTACGTGGTTTAAAAACCATACATGAAAATTCACACGTATTCTTTCCTGAAAAAATTAAAGATTCAATATTAAAAAACTGGGACATATTACATCAAAAGGGTATCAAATTCGAAACATTTTCAAATTTCCTCAGAAAAGGTTTTTCCCTTCCCACTGATGATGCCCTTGATATTGTTTTCAATAAAATTTTTAATAAATCTATTAATGAACTGAATGAATCATTCTTTGAAGTTTATCTTTATTCTTTAAACACAAAATTCAATTTATTGCTTGATGAAATCAGGAAAAATAACCCAAATTTTAATTATACATATCGAGAAATTATCCATAATGTTTTTATAATTATTCATAATCTAATTTCAAGAATATTTATCGCAGATAAACCAGAAGACGTACAACAATACTTTAATGACCCACTTTCACGATATACTCCAAAAAACATCGCATTAAGAGTCCTAGAATTACGAATTTTTAAGGAAATCCCGTTATCGGATAACAACTGGCAAGATTATTTTACTTCTCGCAATAAGGCGCTGGTCAAGAAAACATTAAAACCTTATGCGGAAATTCCAGATTCGTATTTTTTTACACCAGAACGACTTTTAAAAATTAACATGATTTACGATAGGGGAAATCTCGAGTCCACTTCATATCTTGAAGAATGGATAATAGATAATATCGCTAAATTCTATCAATTTCAAATTAGTATAAATGAGAAATTAACAAAATATTACACAGATAATGAATTATATGAAAATTTCTTCCAAGAATTTAGTAGAGGAATAATGGACCCCCAAATCAGGGATAAATTAGAAGAAATTACAGAATTTTTCATAGATATTTGGGAAAATAAAAATTAATTGCTTATTAAATTCGGAGAATTTTAAGTAATTCTTCAGGATATTCCAATACACTGACAAATTTTGCAGATATTTCTTTTTTCGCCCTTTTTAATTCTGAAACATTTGAAAAAATCGATCCAGAAATTGCATCTATTGATGGATCCATCTGAGATTTTATTTCTTCAAGATTTTTCACACATAATACTTTTTTTCCTTTCAAATCTCGAAACCCTTCAAGGATGACAATTGTATGTTTATTAGAATTCCTATGATCACCCTTTAAGGATTGTTGAATTAATTGCTTAATCGAATTTATCATAAGGATTGGATCGATACTTCGATTAAATAATATAGCAGATTCTTTAGGGCTTTGAGAAACCACCACATCGGCACCCGCTTTGGAATATTTCCATGTATTTTTACCTGGAGTGTCAATAGAGAAATTTTCTTGATGAATGTGTTTAAAAGCAAACACAATGTAATTCCTATCATGTAAGTATGATATCAATTTTTCAATTGAAGCAGTTTTCCCTGATTTCGAATAACCAATAAATGAGATCATCTGAATTTGATTATTTGGTTCTTGATCATTTTGGTTTTCACTTTCATTTTCATTTTCATTATCATTATCTTTAATCATTTTTACTTCTCCAAACTCCTTAAATAAAAAAATACAACTTAAATAAAAAAATTGCTTAAAATATTTAAGCTATTATGATAAAAGTTTAACTAAGTGAATTTAATTGAGTACAGTTCAAAATCTTTCAAATCCTATTTTCATATTTGACGCAAATTTCTTCATCTCACTTAAAGAAATTAAAGCCCCACGACCCTATATCAATTTATCTTTCGCCCAAAAACGGATTAAAGTTCATTTCTACGTATCTGGCCAAATCTTCAACGAATGTCCTTTCATTGTAGGTACGGATTTTCAGGAATTTGAGAAGGGTGTAAAAATTAGGATGATTAAAGACGGGGAAATTTCTGTTGTAAAAAATGAT
>JAUWPK010000081.1 GCA_030611625.1 Promethearchaeum sp.
TCTCATGTAATGCGGGAATATATGCGGTATTGTATATATGAACAACCTGAATTAATTCCAGATATAATCCACATCCATGATCACCATCCTGTTGCAGCACTTTTAACTTGCCGACAAGAATTAAATAAGGTGGAAAAAGATATTCGTTCAGTTATTACTATGCATCTATTAACATGGCCCAGAAGAGAGCTACCTTTCTTCTGGAAAAGCGGTGTTAATAATGAACCGATGTTGGTTCAGATTGGAACACATAGGATCTGGAAAAATATTAGAGAAATATATGATATGTGCCAAGGTAGTGAAGAAGTCGCCCCAACTTTAGAAAAAATAGGGTGTACAGTGGCAGATAGAGTCATTGCTGTAAGTGAAAACTTCCTGAACTCAGATATTATTCCTAATTGTGGTGGAGATATTATAAGATGGAAGAGTGATTTTACATGGAATGGCTGTGATTGGGATTACCATAAAAATCTAAAAGATATTTTGGTTAAATATTCTGAATTATTACCCGTAGAGAGTATCGAGGATGTTAAATCTTGGGATTTACGAAAATTATTATTAGAAGACCTCATGGGAAAACTACCGAAAAATGAGCCATACCTTAAGAGCTTTGAAATAAAAATGGTGATTTCAAAAGAATTTAAAGATTATCCTTATAGGTCTGATTGCTCTGTTGAACCTTTTCGGTCGGACGGCCCTTTGGTTTTAATCACAGGTAGGGTATCTCCGCAAAAGGGTATAGAAAATATTTTATCCGCTTTACCTTACGTTTTATCCAAAATTTCGAATGTCAAATTTCTGTTTTTAATGGTACCGACTACTTATACACTAACTGACTTGCAAAATTATATGAAAACAGCAAGAAAATATCCGGACAATGTAAGATTTATTTTTGGTATTGCTGGAAGTATTTACCTATTGGCTCACCTCTCTTCTGATGTTTATTGCTGCCCAAGTAGATGGGAACCTTTCGGCATAGTAGCCCTCGAGGCGATGGCTTCAAAAATACCCGTTGTGGCAACATATGTTGGCGGATTGATGGAATCAATGTTACATTTGGAAGATCATCCCAAAGAGGGGACGGGTTTATTATGCCCTAATGAAGATGTAGACGCGTTAAAATTTGCTTTAGTTTCCTTAATTACCACTATGCAAATAGCAGAAGAGAAAAAAAAGAGCCCTAATTTAACAAAAAAAGATTTTAAAAAGAGATTAAAGAATATTTCACATCCGAAACTCCGTGCAATGGTTGAAAATGATCTCTTATTTGGAGAAAAAATTCGTAATAATGCTTTAAATCGTGTTGAACGTAATTTTCGATGGAAAACTGTATCTGAAAAATTGAAAAAAATTTACCTTAGCCTTAATTACTAAAATAACTAATATTTTAATAAGTGATATTTCATGACAGAAAAAGAAGAAAAAATAAATGGAGATATCAAATGCTTGGCACAATTTGAAGGAAAATCTTCACGGGTTGTAATAACTGATTTTAATTGTGCGTTGTTTAAAAAACATGCTAATCCTCCCCTTTTTATTATCGGATTTACAGGTGTTGGATTGGTTGGAACGATAGTCGTTAATGAATTAATTGCACAACTAAAAATGAAGCAAATTGGATATGTGTTAAGTGAAGATCTTCCCCCCATAACGCTTTTTTATGAAGGAATTTTGCAACACCCATTTCGATTATACTATTCCAAAGAATACAATATTATTGTGTCGATTTGTGAAGTACCTTTTAATCCTGGTTCATATATCGATTTATCTCGCACTTTGATGGATTGGGCTCTTCATCACAAAATTCAAGATGTAATATGCTTACAAGGCATGGCAGACGAAACTTACCAACTTTCAGATAAAAAACCGCCTGTTTATGCTGCCGCAGAAAAAGAAATCTTGGATAAAATTCTGACACAAGGAGTAATTCGTCCTCCTAGCGGGGTGCTGCTTGGGGCAGAGGCTGCAATGCTAAATGAATGTTTAAATAATCAATTAAATGGGGCAGTATTTTTAACGCCTGCTAACCCTAAATTCCCCAATCCTGAGGGAGCTGGAATAATTTTAGAAAAAATTTCAAAAATATATAAATTTCCAATAAAATTGGATACATTAATCAAGCAATGTAAAGATATAAAGAAGAATCTAGCGGAACTGGCACAGCACACTACTGAAATGCATTCGCAAGGGCCGTTAAAACCATTTAGGGATTTGTATACATAATTTTCCAATCATTTTTTTTCTTTCTAAATAAAAACCAAAAAAATTTAATTAAATGGAAATTTGGTATTCTTAAGGTTTAATCATGTCAGATATCGTTATTGGTTTAAAAGGTTCCATTGTAAATTATCGAATGTCGAAGAAAATTATTCATCCCCGATTTTCAATTTTAGTTTTTCCGGGTATAGAGACTCGAACAGATGCTGGAAAAAAGTTACTAGGACACACAGTAAATTGGACAACTTCATCTGGAAAAGTAATGAAAGGAAAGATTACACGAGTACATGGAAATAATGGTGCTGTTTGCGCTCATTTTAAAGATGGGGGATTGCCCGGACAAGCCTTCGGATCAAAAGTTACAATTGTTAAATAAAACTAATTTTCTATTTTTCATTTTCTCTTTTTAGAGATTTTCAATTTCTTATTTAGAGTGATTTAATAAGATAATGTTTCGATATTTTCTATTCGATTGAAATGATCTGTATTTTTAGTTAGTATTTTTTTAATTCCATTTGAAATCGCAATTCCAGCAATTAATCCATCTCTAAATTCAATTTTTTGACTTTTTCTAATCAATAATCCTAATATTTTTGCAGATTCTATGGCTGCCTTTCGTTCAAATGGTAATATTTGAAATTTGGACAATAATTCTTCTAAATGTATTTTTCTTGTTTCCAAGAGAGAAGGTGTTTTTTCTAAGGTCTTATTTGCATAGAGACCTAAATAAGTTTCAAATACATTAATTTCAGTTGTATAGAGTGTTTCAGACGAATTTTTAATAAGAAACTGTTTTACATCATCCTTCTTCCGAAGGGCATCAATAAGGAATGTTGTGTCTGCTAAAATTATTTTCAATCACCAATACTATAATCTGCTTTGAAATTCTTTTGAAAATTTTGGATAGTACTATAATAATCATTATACTCGGATTTACTCATATCTTCCCAACCTTTAGAATGATCAAACCACTCAATTAAGTTTTTTGCTGTGAAATTCAAGCATAATCGCTCAATAGTATCTCCAAAACTCTCAGATGGCAATTTCATTTTCTTCAGAAGCATATATACTTTTTCGGTTACTGAGATTGTTTTTGATGCCATAATAAAATAACATCTACATATATATATATAAATTTCGAAAATAATATTATCAAATAAATAACATCAATTAAAAATACTCTTCAAGGTCAATTATTATGAAAATTATTTTTGATAAAAAATATTTTGAAGAGTACGATCATACTCCTGCAGGGGATGCTGGTCGACTGGAACCTGCTTATAAAGTCCTAAAAGAAGATTCACAGTATGTTTTTGTGACCCCTAAACCTGCACCATTAGAAGCTCTAGAAAGAGCTCATTCTATGAAACAAATAAACACTATTAAAAAAGAAAATCATAGTTTCAAAATTAAATTGTATGATATCGCTAGATTGGCAGCTGGTGGGGCAATTTTATGTGCAGATATTGCAAAAAATGGAAATCCTGCATTTGGTCTTATCCGTCCTCCAGGTCATCATGCTTCATACGATTCCTGTTGGGGATTTTGTTATTTTAATAATATAGCAATCTCATTACTTCATCTTCGCGAAACCAGTAAATGTAAACGTGCTTTTATTTTAGATTTTGATCTCCATGTAGGAGATGGGAATATAGACATATTGGAACCTCTCAAAGATTATGAAATTTTAAATCCTCATGCGAATAATAAGGAAAGTTATCTAAAAACTGTTAAAGAAAGATTAGAAAATGCGCGAGATTGTGATATCATTGTGGCTTCAGCTGGATTTGATCAAGGGATTGATGATTGGGGCAGACTTTTGGGCCCTGATGCATATTTTCAAATAGGGGCAATGATGAAAGAATTTGCAGAAAAAAGATGCAATGGAAGAAGATATGCTCTTCTTGAAGGGGGGTATAATTTCAAGAAAATGGCAATCAATATTAAATCATTCTGTGATGGGTTTGGTTAAACTGCCTTCGGAACACAAGATTTAAATAAATAAAAAAAATCAAGAATTTAGAAATTGTTAAAGCTTCTTTTTAACAAATTAATAGAGCATGGGATAAAATTTTATACCTTAATTTCTTGGGCAGTTATTGATCTAACTAAATTATCGCCAAAATAAATTCCGGAAGATAATCGACTGAGACTTGTTGTATCAAATTGACTACTCCAAAGTACAGAAATATCATATGTTCCTGCTAGTAAGTTTCCTGTTTCGAAGGAAATTTGCACATACAAGGATTTTCGCATTTCTCCGTCAATTGGATTCTCATGATATTCCAAAATTCTAACTGTTTCTTGTTTTACTCCTTCAATTTGTAAAGTAATATTATACATGGCTTCAAAATCAAAACCATCAACTAATGTAAGTTCAATTTGTGCATCAAAGGAAACTGATAACTTTGTATTTCCTTGTGTTGTAATGTTCATTTCCATATCTGGCATAACACTTGGATCTAAATTATTGCTAAAAATAACAATAGTGCTATTACTTTCTTGATATTTCGTTTGAATTACAACTTCATTGTTCAACGTCTCATTTTTTAAAACGTAATCATCTAAATCATCTTGGGTTACAAGGTCTGAATCATTATTCGTCATATTTGGATATACTAAAGGAAGACCGAAATACATACCTGCTCCAGATACCATCAATGTAATGAAAACGCTTGCTAATATTGTTCCAACTGTATTTGAATTGTTTGCCATTTTTTACACCTTATCATTAAAATGCTTAATGAAATCTAATCTAATATGACAAATAACTTTATCTTATTAATATCCCGAATATCCCGATAGTAAAAATGCACTATAGTATAATTCCATTAGTGTTAAAATAAAGAAAAAAAGAGATAATTATTGAGTAAAATACAAAGTGGTTATAGGAATTACGGAGAGATGCTATACTTTTTTATAGGCGATTTCACCATTCACCAAAGTTATTTCGACGTTTGCGTAGAAATTTTTAATGGGATGATCTGACCAAATAACTACGTCTGCATCTTTTCCCGGTTCCAATGACCCAATGCGATCTCCAGCTCCAACCATTTCGGCCGCATCGATCGTGACGGCACGTAATGCAACATCGACCGGTAACCCGCTTTTCACGGCCATACAAGGTAGCATTTGGAAATAAAGTAAGCGAGGGAAGGTATCGGATTGGATCGAAATTTTTACTCCTGCTTTATGTAAAATGGCAGGGGTTTCAAAAGTAATATCTTTGAGTTCTGATTTTTCGAAACCCACAAGAGATGGACCCACGGAAACGGGAACATTTTTTTTTGCCAAATAATCAGCGATTTTGTGCCCTTCGGTGCCATGGACTATCATTAAGTCGAGATTGAACTCCTCAGACAATCTTATTGCAGTAACGATGTCGCTATGCATGTGGCAATGAATGTGGATAGGAATCTCTCGATTTAACACTTTCAAGAGGACTTCTTTATCAAGATCTCGATCAGGCTTTGTGGGAATTTTGTCCAATTCTCCTTTTTCCTCTGCTGCTTTCTTTTTCATTACATAGTCGTTCCATTTCATCTCATAAGCTTGAGCAGCAACAAAGGCTTTTCTGAAGACACTTGCTATTCCCATGCGGGTCCCCGGAGTTTTCTTGTCAGCTCCATAGACTCGTTTTGGATTTTCTCCTAAGGCTGCTTTCATCGCTGATGGCGCTCTAATGATATAATCTTCAATAGCTTTTGATTTAGCCCAAGTTTTAAGTAACGCAAATTGTCCTCCTATTACATTGGCACTTCCCGGACCTGTATTAATAGTGGTAACCCCGCCTTTCACTCCTTCGACGAAATTAGGTCCTTCAGTATTAATTGCATCGATAGCTCTGACCATAGGAGTGGAAGGATTGGTTGCTTCATTCGCATCAACACCCATATCGCCAAAGGATGCATCATAAATCCCTTCATGGGTGTGGGAATTGACAAATCCTGGGATTACTGTTTTCCCTTCAGCATCGATAACTTCATATCCCTCCGGAATTGGATTATTTTGTGCTAAAATAGCCTCAATTTTTCCATCTTTAATTAGTATCGTTCCGTGATCAACAACTGTGTTACTTTTGTCACATGTATAAAGCATTCCATTTTTTACTGCATAAGCCATGTTAATTCAAGGGTTTAAATATTTCATAAAATAAAAATTAACTGAAGACTTATTTGCCGGATGTTTCGGAATTTATTTTGTTAGCAATGTTATCTACGTATTAGATACAAAAATACTCAATAAACACTCATAATTATACTCAAAAAATTGTAAAAAGGGTGTAAAAAAGGTTATTTCTTTTTCTTTTTAGAATCTTTGATTAGTTCTTTTACGACATTCAATTTATTCGCCAATTCGGTTATTTCATCCTCTAATTGTAATATTTCGTTTGTTAGTTTATCCATTTTTTATCACCAACTTTTTACAACCCTTGACCAAAAAAAATATACTCTCTTATCTAATACCTTGAAAATAATTGTTATACTCTTGTTTCTCAAAGATACAAACACCCATACTCTCAACTTTGAGAAAATTATAACAAAACACGATTTATTATCATGTGTTATTAGTGTTATACGATCGTTATTCATCAAAATAGTATAACTCCTCAGTAGTTTTTGTAATTAGATGTTTCTCAAAATATTGATTGGTTAATTCTATTATTTCCTTTATTAAATTTTTCCAATTTGCTATATTATCATTTGAATTCCCCGTCGGTTTATATGATTTTATTCTAATTCCTCTTTTTGTTTCTATAGAATCTACGGGTTCAATTAATCCATATTGATAATATAAATTCCTTAATTGCTTATGACCATACCCATTTTTATTAGATTTTATACCACAGTAATTCAATATCTCTTTAGGTGTAATTCCTTTTATTTCTGTCTCTTTAGATTCTTCTATCTTATTTTCATCAGATTTTATTGAAAGGGTTTGTTGGATTGTTCTTGTTTTTTTTGTATCATCTTCTTTTTCAACCCCGTATAATTCTTTTACTGCATTTAACATATCTTCTTGTTGAGGTTTCAGTCCCTTAATATTACCCTTGATAATATCATATCCTAGCTCACATGCAATTACAAAATCTTGAGGTTCTGCAATATACCATTTTATTTCTTTTTCTTCTTTTATTGCCCTTCCATTTTGGTTTATAGATTTATGGAATAAGGTTGAAGTTTTTATTATTTCTTTAAATCTATTAATATCTCTAATAGCATGTGGTAAATAATCACCACTAAATAACTCATTTAATTTTTCGACAAAGGGGATTATAACATTACATGAATTACTATCAAACATTGGAATTATTTTTTGTTTAAAGGCCTGGGTTTTTTTTAGAAATAAATTTTCTTTTGCAATTATTATATCCTCAGGGATCAAAACTCTTTTTCTAATTACCGATTTTGTTTGTTCAAATCCTTGATTAACTTCAATTACCAGTAATCTTGTGGATTTTTCACTATCGATGTCGGTTTTTGCATAGGTTGTAATGTAAGGTTTACTCAGAATCTTTTTTTCTACAGTAATAAAATTACCATTATCATCTCTTTCTCTAATTAATGCGAAAGATTCTTTATCATCACCTGAGAATAATTTAAGCATTAATTCAGATTGTGGATCTTCTTTATTTGTTGATTCTTTTTCAGAGAATACCAATGCTTTTTTATTGTTAGCAATTGTACCCAAATCCCTTAAACAAGCCCCAGTAGAATATCCGATTCTGTAAAAATCATCTTCTTTCATATATGCTATTATTCTATTCATTAAATCCGATTTTCCCGAACTTGCTTCCCCAACTAACATAATCTGAGAAACTATGCCGAAATAAATTCCAATCCAGAAAAGAGTAGCATAGATCCCGTTCTTTTCATTACCTTCATGAACCAATTTGAGATTATTTTTTAACCACACTATTGGTTTTTCATGAAAACCAACTAAGAGTTTATTACATTCATCTTCAGAAAGTAATTCTTCTTTAAATTCTTCGGATTCTTCTTGTTTTTCATCCTTTTGTTTTTCATGGCAAAAATTAAAAATGGTTTCTAAATCGGGTTTGTTTAATCCAGTTTTTTTTTTAATTGCTTTAAAGATCTTATTTTTTAAAACAATTTCAGATCTAAGGATTGGTGCTAAAATCTCTTCAATATCTTTTTGCTCGTAATCTACAGGTAAAACATCAATAATTTCTAAGAGTTTATCTTTAAGTCCAATTGATTTTTCTTCTTTTTGTATGATATGAGTTTTGTTTTGATAATGGTCTAAATATTCATTAAATACTTCTTCTTCCAAACCTTTTTCAACAAATAAAACATCTTTTAGCACCTCTACTTCTTCAGGAATATTCGCGTCAATTATTGAAAAAATTGACAAACGATCAATATGATCCAACCAATCATTTGTTCTCAATGCAATTTCAATTTGTCTTCTTTTATCGTTTAACTCCATAATTTATCCGTTTCTCCTTCTTATCATTCCACTTTAATTAACCAGACTGTTAGGTGCATTTTTCCATCTTTGCCTCTCTTCCAGACACGTTCAACTCTTGGTTGTTTTTCTTTTCTCTCCGATCGATATTGTTGAACCAATTGAGAGATTCTTTCATTTATTTCATCTTCGGTTATAAAACCATTAAAAAGAAAATCCACTTCCCAACAAAACGTAGATTTTTTTATTTTCGTAGTTAATTTTCTGATTTTTCCTCTTTTGGTTATATATTTTCGTTTCGCATCATTTCTCAATAGAATCTCTCCCTATTTTTTCAACATCGAAAATATATCTCAGTTTTTTCAACATCATTAGTTTATTATTGGCGTCTTGTTCGTTAATGCAATTTATTCGTTTATTTTTTATTCCATCAGGAGATCTCTCCTTCCATTCAACATAAAAAGACATTATTAGTTAGTCTCCTTTCATGTTATCATCTATATCATCACGATATGGAGTAAAGAAAAATTTAGTTCCTCCTTTTTTGATACAACCTACCTTTTTCTCATTAACCAAAGTAATTATACGAAAACGAATAGTTATATAATTAACATTCAATTTTTCGCTTAATTCGGGAATACTGGTTAAATATGGGTAGGATTTCAGGCTTGAAAGTATTTTTTCGCTTAGATTTTTAATCATTTTTTTCAACTTTTAGAATTAGAATTTACAAAGCGTTTTTTAATTCTTAATTCATTAATATCATTATAACGAATTAAAAACACATAATGAGCTTACTCTCATTTTTTTGTGTTTTTTGATACTAACTAATATATTTAGTCTCAATAAAATAAAAGTGAAAAAAAACATGGTAAAATACGTAAACCTAAGTGTTGATCTTTTTAATTTTATCAAGGATAATCAACCAGTGAAAAATAAAGATATTTTAGAAGAATTTGAGAATAAAGATTGTTCTAGAGCAACAATAAATAGAAGATTAAAAACAATGGTAAAAGATGGTTATTTCTTTCATGAAAAACCTCACGCACCATATACTATTAATGAACAAAAACATCCCAATAAAAGTGAACAAGATAAAATAAAGTCCCGTATTAAATATATAAGTGATCTAAGTTATAAACAACAGGAAATTCAATGTGAAATATTAGAATTGAATGATGAATTCAGGGGCGAGATATATGGAAATTTAAGAGAACGTATCAAGATTGCAGGAAAGGAACCTCATTTTTCTAATCTTATGAATGAATATATACATCATTTAGTTGATTCATTGTTGATTAATGGATTTCTTTTAAATCCAGATCTTTGGTATTCTTTGAAAATTCCTGAAGATTTTAAATTTGAAATTAAATTGGAACTAGATTTAAGCAAATCTCTTGATACTATTAAAAAACTGAAAGAAAAGTTTGAACAAGCAGTAAATTTAAAAGTTTATCCAGATTTAGAGACTGAATATCCATTATTCGATCCTGATGAATATGCAGGAGATCCCCCTAAATCTCCCTTTATACAAATTCCCCCTATAAAATATTCTTGGAAGGATTATATAGGAAATAGAACATTAAAAGACTTGCGATATAGGGCTATTGGGGAACATACAGAAAGAGAAGAAAGATTAGTAAAACTTTCTGAAGGAGTGGATGAATTAGGGAATAATTTCATGGTTCTCATCGAGAAAGAAAGAAAATATTTACAAAAGAATCCACAAAAACTTAAAATTCTTGAAAAATTTCAAAACGAGTTATGGAAGAATATGCATATAGATTATACTAGAACATTTGAGAAAGAATTTGGGATTTATTGGGAAGATTCTCATCCTTATATTGTTCCTATAACTTTAATAAAAAATCAAATTCAATTATTAAACCAAGAAATAGATATAATAAAAACTCATCCTAATCAATCCATAGAAGAATATTTAAAATCTACATCATCAATTTCTAAAATGCTTTACTTAGGTGTAATATTAACTCGAAAAATCAATATAAAAGACTCTATTTCTGAAATATACCCGTATTATACCCAAAAATTAGAATCTCTTATAGAAACATTAGGTAAATATGAAAAATAATTCATTTTCTGAATCATTTATCATTCAAAGAAAAAAAATAATGAAAAAGGTTTTTGTCGTGCTATTGTTTACAAAATATGAAAAAAACTCATATCAGAATATTTTCTAATTCATCATAATCTTTTTCAGCAATTTC
>JAUWPK010000169.1 GCA_030611625.1 Promethearchaeum sp.
TATTGTTTTAAAGATGAAACAAAATGGGTTGAGTTAGATGAAGATGAACGCTTTTCTTCCAATTTCGTTTTGATTACAACTGGGGCTTCCCCGAGATTACTAGATTTACCTGGTGAAGTGGAGAATAAAGGTAATGGGATTAGTTATTGCGCAACTTGCGATGGTGAATTCTATAAAGATAGGGATATATTTGTAATTGGTGGTGGGAATAGTGCAATTGAAGAATCACTGCTTCTCTTAAAATTTGTAAAATCACTAACAATAATCCACCAATTTGATGAATTACAAGCAGAAAAGATTACTGCAGATAAAGTATTAGGTAATCCAAAAGTAAAAGTTCTATGGTCTCATGAACCCAGAAAGTTCACAAATAACGGTGAAAGTATTACAGTTGAAATTGAAAATCTTAAAACGAAGGAGAGAATTTCGATGGAACGAGATGGAGTTTTCATTTTTATTGGAATGGTTCCTAATAGTAAATTCTTAATGAACAGACCAGTTGAAATCAAGCAAAATGAATATGGTTATATTATTACGAATGAACGGATGGAGACAAACATCAAAGGTGTTTATGCTGCTGGAGATATACGTGAAAAGTTATATCGGCAAATTGTAACTGCTATTAGTGATGGTGCTATAGCTGCTTTAGAGATAGTAAAAAAAATCTCTTAAATCGTCCAATAATAGTAATTTAAACATTATTTTTTCATTTTCTTTTCTATAATCTGAAAAATCCCATTACCTGTTGAAAAAGGGCAAACCTTAACACATATACTACATCCCAGAAATCTTGAAAAATATGGATGGCATTTTATCGGATCTAAACAACGAGCAAGACGACCAATCGTTTCAATCTGATCATTATATATCTTTTTAGTTTCTTGAATTGCGTCTCCTGGGCACTCTTCCAGGCACCTCTTACACATTTCACAATATCTTTCAATCCACAAGAATTTTTCGGGATTTTTATCTGTAAAGGAAAAAATCGGATATTCGATGTAAATGGGAGCTATTCTCTGCCGTTGTCCAAATTCGGGAGTAATTAACAAACCATTCATTCCTTGCCACCCCAATCCCGCTTTTCCCGCAAGAGGAACATATGAAATTAATCCACCTAATGGATGATTTGGTTGACATCGAACTCCTTTTTTTCTTAACCATGATGATATATCCAAGACTGCTTTACCCAGCTGATTATAAGTTCTCATCGTTTCATATCCTGCTAAAGCATGGGGGGCATCATCTATCCAAGGTTTTCGCATTTCCTTGATAAAAACTAGTGCGTACTTATAGAGAATGTGATTTCCTTGGAGTATAATGTCTTGTGGAATTTGAGTAAAACCAATTTTCTGAACCTCCCATTTTTTTCTTGCGTATATATTTAATTCTTTCCAAAGCGCTTCACCATCAATGTGTGTATAACCTTCTTTGGGGACTTCCTTGTTTTCTGAAAGTTCACGATATTGAGAGATTGCCATTCCTTTTCCAGCACCTAAAGATTGTTTTATAGTTCGGATTCCAACTAATCGGTCTTTGAATGTTTTTTTCTCTGTGATATGATTATCTATAGTTTCCCACTTTAAGCGGGACATAAAATTGTCTCGAAGAAAATTTCTTATTTTTTCAAATCCATACATAGGAGATCTCTCAGTTGCTTTTAGAATTCCTGGTTTATTTATTGTTTCCTTTAGAAATTTCTTATCAGTCGGAGTTTTGGCTGTAAATCGTAGATTTCTAATTACCCGTTTAATTTTCCTTGATTTAGTTTCGACAGATTTTTTTTTCATTCCAATTTAACATAATTTTTAAGCACTTTAAGTTTTAAGCACTTTAAGGATGAATTTATCTGAATCAAAATATAAACCTCGAATGTCACCAAATATTCCAGGTAAACTAAATGTTAAACGAACAATATTAATTGGATTGGCATTTTTAACATCTCAAGCAGCTTGGGCTTACTATAATTTCATAATGCCATTAATGTTGAGAGAATTTTATTTAGACTTGAATATTAATTGGATCGGCGCGGATACCTTCGTTGGAATGGTAATGGTACTTGATAATGTTGTTGCTGTAATATGTTTACCCTACTTTGGGATTATATCTGATCATACTCACTCCAGATTTGGTAAGAGAATTCCGTATATTATGATTGGAATAGTTTTGGGCGCTATTTCTTTTTCCCTTTTACCACATATGAAAATATTCTGGGCTTTATTTGCAGTAATTATGTTTTTTAATCTTTCGTTAGCATTTTACCGCAGTGCAGCAATGTCTTTAATGCCTGATCTTACGGATCCGAAGCTTAGATCAACAGGAAATGCACTCATTCAAATTATGGGGGCTTTTGCTTTCATTTTAGGTTATTCAGGACCGATAATTATGAATTTGTTTTATGATGTAGAAACAATTCAAGGAAGAATGGCCGCAAGAATTGGGTCGTTTTATTTTGTTAGCGTAATAATGCTAGTAGCATTATTGATATTATTTTTCTCAATTAAAGAGACTCCCACAGGAAAAGGGTTTCTCAAAATCGGTAAAATGCCGATAACAATTGACCCAATAACGTTTGAAAACCTTGGAGAACATCAATCACCTGTAGGAAAGAAAGAAAATAAACTCACATATCTTAAAACCGTACTTTCAGATAAAGATAAAAGCGCGCTATTTATGCTTCTTGCACTTTTCTCAAGTAATTTTGGATTTAACGCAATAGAAACTTTTTACAGCTCTTTTGCAATTTTATATATGGGTTGGACTGATAGTATGGCAAGCACCGTCCTAATGGTCGCCCCCATTTCCTTAGTTATTTCAGCGTATCCAGTAGGAAAACTATCTGATAAATTCGGTAGAAAAAATGCTCTAACATTAGGCTTAATTGGATTAGCATTTACTGTTGAAATTCTTCATTACCTTGATTTATGGCTTCTACACCCATCAGATTATTATTTTGGAACAATAATGTGTATTTTTTCAGCCGGGTTTTTCCTAGCAATGATTTCTATTAATGGAATAGTCATAATTTGGCAACTAGCCCCTGAAGGAAAAATAGGAGCTTATACGGGAGTATATTATTTATTCACGCAAGCAGCAGCCATAATTTCACCGGTAGTTGCAGGTTTTCAATTTGATATGTATACAAAATTTTTCCCTGAAAGAATAGAGCTATATGGATCTGGATATCAATATAGAATGTTGTTCTTTTATGTTCTGATCTGGCAGTTAATCGCATTACTCTTTATCAGCCAAGTGAAAAAAGGAGAATCTGAAGAGTTCACCAAATCTCATCTTAAAAATTTAGCAGAAAAATACGGGGATTGATAAAATCTCTCCAATTTTTCATTAACAACTACAAGCCAATGATGATAAGGCATTTGTTGGAGATTTAATACTTAAATTGTAATTGAGCTTAAATCCATGACATTAGAGAGATTCTGAGGCTATCGTTTGTTTTATTTGTTAGAACTAAACAAAATACTTATAAATATTAAATTCAATTTTAATTTACTATGTTACTAGATCTTGCGGATATTATTGACGTTTTTGGCAGTATAGGAATTATCATTTTAATTTTTGTAATTATAATCGTTTTACTGACGATTGCATTACAAATTGGAATTAAGGCAGTTAAAGGAGAAGATTCGAAATTAGGACATGTTTTTGTTACGGGTTTATTTATTATCGTTATTACATCGATATTATCCTTTGTAGTAGGACTTTTCTTACCAGTTTGGGTAGGGAATGTAGTTTCACTTCTGATTACTCTATTTATTATCAAAGCAAGGCATGATACAACACTTTTAGGGGCATTAGCTGCCTTAATTATTTACGTTATTATGGTTGTTATTATTGTATTTGCCTTATCCTTTGTGTTTACTGGATTTTGGGTCGTATTATTAGCGCTTCTCGCTTAATCAAAAATATTTTTTTCTTTTTTTTTCTTTTCATTATAAAATTCTTTCAAAAATAAGAAATTGCTTAGTTTTCTTTAAATTATATCTGAAATGAACAATTTTTTAATCAAGAAAGCAAATAACGTAAATTTACTGCCTATTTATATAATAATAATGAATGATTTTGCGATGGAATTCTATAAAAAACAAATAAATAGAGAAAAAAAAATTTAATATATATATCTGAAGAATTTATATACGATTTCCACATACTCCACAAAATTGGGTTCCTTCTGGCATTTTCGCTGCGCAATTAGGACAAATAATAAATTTTCCTTCCGATATATGAGATTCTATACTCGGATTATTTGGATTTATATCCATATTTTGAACAGGTTTAGTACCCGCATTTAATCCAATAGAAAAATTTTGAACCGCTTTCATTAAATTATCGACATTTATTGGACCAGAAGAGCCACCCAATCTTTTACGAATATGAAATCGAATCTTATCCATTTTATTTCCTTCCCATTTTGGAGATTTAAAACAAATAAAACAAGACACAAGAGCTATAGCTCCAGATATAATCCCACTAACAGGTTTTCCGCTTTCATTATCTACCAAGAGTCCAATCGCTCCAAAAATCGCAAAGATTGAAACCCAAAAAGCGATACGAAAAAGCCAAGTAAAGGTCAGATGAGCGGAATTTAGTTCCATTCGTTCTTGCGGGGTTAATTTCTTGAAATGATCAGGACATAGACCCATCTTTCTGCAACTCCAGCATAACTGGATCTCGCAAAAATTACATCGTAAAACACTCTTTTTGTGGCAATGCTTTCCACATGAACCACAATTATAATTATACCAAGTTCCCATTTCATCACCAAATTATAGAATTTACTACAACATATTTATTATAACAAAAGAAAATAAAAATCTTTCATAAATTTTAGAAAAGGTAGAAGGGAATTTCATATTGAATCTCTTTTTAAATTAAAAATATGATTAGATATCAAAATCATTTAAATATTATAATTTAATTTTTAATTACAAATGCAATAAACGCTAATTTCCTCACTTTATGTCTTTAGAAAATGAAAGCTATTAAATGGTGATTTCATAAAAATCAAATAAATAGAGAAAACAAAAAAAACAAAATATAATTCTCCTTACAGTTGAATTTACTTTGAAACTAATTTGAAAAGCAGAGACCCATTAGAAATGAAAAACGATTCACGCTTTTTCAGAACGATAGTATGGTAATATTCAGCTAAACCAAGAAAACCTCTGATAACCGACTCATCTTCTTCAAAAGTAAAAATTACGGTAGTTCCGTATCTTGCATCGGTAATTTCTGCTTTAGAATAGACCCGTTCATCAACTAAAGGGATTTTAAGCTCCTGTACAATCTCATAACAGCGTTTAATAAATAATTCTTTCTTTGCCAAATCATATACACCTTATTTTTTTTATTTTTATACGGATTATAAATATGTATAATATAATTTAAATGGGGCTTTCATTATTTAAAATTTTTTGCCATAATTTTAATCTTGATGAAAAACCTCAAGGTTTCAATTTAAAAAAAAATAGTTTTATAAAAAATCTTAATAAAAATACGAATTATTAATTATTGAGTTTTAGGATGTGGATTTGCAAAGATCCAAAGAGTGAAGCTTCAAAATTTCGTATTTGTGGGATAATTTAGAAATGTCGAATCAAGGGACGGTAAAATGGTTCAACGGTCGTAAGGGATTTGGATTCATTGTTCCAGATGGAAATGAAGAAGGACAAGAATCTAAGGATGTTTTTGTGCATTTTTCTTCAATAGTTATTGAGGATGAAAGTGCGTTCAAAACTTTATATGAAAACGATAAAGTCACTTATAATTTAGTTGAAAGTGAAAAAGGTATAGAAGCACGGGATGTCGTAGTAACTGAGCGTGCTCCACGAGAAAGGCGATAATAGGAATAAAAATACCGTTTTTTATTTTTATTTTATTTTTTATACTTCAAAGTCTTACAGCATTTTTAGCAAATATAGGCAAATAATTTTTTTTGTATGGATGTTACGTAGATATTCCAAGAATAATACATTCTAATTTAGATTGTGTTTGTGAATAAAGAAACGGATACGTTGATAATCAATGACACAACCATGGTCAAAGGAAATAGATGATGATTTGCAGCCTGGAATGGCCCGTTTATTTGCATCTGATAATTCGGAAAGTAAAGAAAATCAAACATTAGTTTCCGATAAAAATACATCAGAAAAATTAAAATACGGAAATAGTGTAGACCATCAAGGATCTGTAAGAACACAGAGTAAACCAATATTCAATATAAATAATCACGTTAATTCCAAACAAGAAAATTTGCATCAAAACCAAAGTTCATCCGAAAATAGTTTAAATTTTAATCCAAAAATTCAATCCAACCGAGCTTTAAGTAGTATGTTAAGAAAAATTCAAAGCCGGCAAAATGACCCGCAATATCAAAATAAATTTTTAAATGTATTTGATCAAAATCCCTCCCAATTATCAAATAAACAAGGGATGCCTAACCAAAATCCAAATAATTTCTATCCAAATCAAGGAATTCCAAGTAATACAAATCCTCAAAATTCTTTCTTTCACAATTCTAAATTTAAAAATCAAACCAATAAATTTGAGAATTCTAATAAAGCAGATAGTGGCTTCCTTAATAATTCGAGAAATTCTTCATTCCAAGAAAATGCAAAAACATTTACTAATAATCCAAATCAAGAAATTCCTCATTCATCTAAACTAAATTTTCAAAAATCAAATTATACTGGTAAATATCCTATACCTCCTCCACCGAAACTTCCTCCTGAAGGTCGGGAAATCCCACCATTTTTAAGTTTTGGTTCAGATGAAGGAATAAATCCGTACCAAATTGAACACAAAAATCCTTACGACTCAACGTTGACGGATGTTTTAAGTGAGTCAATCAGTGGTAATAAACGATTTTCATCTAATGATGAAATAAAGGGAAAAGAAGATCAAAAACCGGTTCGGAATAATAATTATAATAATAATTATAGCAAAAATACTTCTCAAAATAATCAATTTAACACACAAAACAGAATTCCAAAACCAAATGATTATCATAAATCTAGAATTGATCAAGTAAATAACCTTAAAAGGATTAACTTAAGGAATCAGACAACGTCACTATTTGCAAATGCTCAAAATCAAGAATCAATGAATCGAGAACCAAGTTATAATTCTTTAAAAGAAAATAATAATAAAAATTATTCTCAAAATTATTCTCAAAATGGGTTTGGACTACATAAAAATCACATAAACTCTAATCAATCAAATCAATTCGGTAATGTTATTCAGGATACAAACGTAAATCGGGATTCTTATGAAGAATATGAACAAAAACAATTTGTTCCTGGTTTTAACGATTCATATAGATCGAATAGTCAACAGAGTAATAATTTTGGATCAATTCAACCAAATTCACTAAATTTTCAAAACTCAGATACAAGGAATAATTATCATAGAAAAGCATTGAGTCTTAAAGAGCGGTTGTATAAACCTTCAACGAATAATTCAGGGTTTCAAGGGTATTCCCAAGAAAATCATTATAATAATGAAAATAATTTTGAACCTCAGTTGCAACACGAAAATGCGAGATTCAGAAATGAACAGCAAAAAATCTTTTCAAATTTCTCCCAGAATAATTCACTCCAAGATGACTTGCAAGATAGCATGTTAAATAATACTATAAACACCATTAATGAAATTGAGGAGGACCCAGAGCAACGGGAACTTACAATTATCGAAAATTTGAATTATATTAAGCAGGCTGAACCCGTGAAACTTGAAATATTACATCTATTAATGGACAGACATAAGCATCCTGATTG
>JAUWPK010000340.1 GCA_030611625.1 Promethearchaeum sp.
TGGAGAATTTAAATATTGAAGAAATTATTCCAGATATTTATTTTATCCATCAAATTAAGGCATCTGCATATTTTACTCGCTGTGATGGGTTATTGTTCATGCCTCAAGATGTGAGGAATTTGAATCCTGTTATTATTGACCTAAATCTCGAGCCAGAATATATTCAAAATATATTTGATGTTTTTAAATTAAACCAATATTCAAGACTTGATTATATATGTTCACACGGGCATATGGATCATATTTCTCATGTATCTAAATGGGAAGAATTAGGTGCATTTATTCATTTTCCTTTTCCCCATCAAAATAATTTAGTCAGTTTAGATGCTTTTTTAGAGGATTTCGGTTTTTTGAAAGTATTAAGTAAACCTATTGCTGAAATTCTGGGTTCTTTAAATCATTATAAACCTTGTAAACGAGATCCTAAAGTTTTTCGCCCAGGCGACATATTAACTTTTGATAAACTTGAAATTCTAACAATTCCGCTTGAAGGACATTCACTAGGTCATGTTGGTTTCTTTTTCCCCATCGAAAAACTATTTCATATTAGCTGTCTTGGATTTGATATACAAAAACTTGGTGATGATCGATTTGGTCCATGGTATGGATTTGAGGAATGTTCACTTGAATTGTATAAAGAAAATATCGATACTGCTGAGAAAATTTTTCTTAATTCTTCTGATATTCTAACCTCCAGTCATTCATATGTTGTTAGAAAAAAAAATACTGAACCTTTTGATTATATGCACAGGAAAATAATGCAAAATCAAAAAAAAATCATGAGTGCAGTTCAAGACTATAATGAAAAGGGAAAAAATGGGGATCTTATATATTATTTACTATCCTTAAATCTAATATTCCCAAAATCCATGATGGAAGATCCATTACGTTCTATTTTTCGATTTTGGGAATCTTGGATAATTAAAAATCACTTAAATTCCAAAACTAATTCATAGGAAAATAAAATATCATTTTAAAATTAGAAAATAAAATGGAGGAGGAAGTATATATCAAAGTAGGCCCCACTACCCGAATTTCCTCCTCGCGGATCAGTCTACCTTCTCCGAATATAAATAGATAATTCCCTACTTATAAATTTAACGCGATTTTATCCGACAAAATGTTAATCAATACATAATTTTTCTAAACCTTTATTGGAAAGCTTTTTTTTATCAGTTATGTGTAATAGTTAATTGGAGTAAAACAAATAAAGAAAAGTGAATTTTATTGGCATCTGACCTTGATAAGAATCAAATTATGAAAAATTTCAACATAACAATGAAATACTTTAAAGAAATTTATGCATATATATGGTGTGACATATGTCAAGAAATATTATCAGTTCCCATAGATAGAAATACTATTGCAGAAAAATTGGATACAGGACTCTACATGCACTCGTATTTTCATACAAATCCCTTATACGATCCTGAAGATCCGGAAGATAACAGTAATAACCCCCACACTAGTTTAATTTATATTGATAAAAATCATGATGTTCGCGGTGTTCGTTCCTTTTTTGGAAGGGAAATGTCTTCTGATGAAATAAAGAAAGGTTCAAGAATTCCGATTGTTATAAAGGCCATTCCAAAAATGGTATTACAACTTGGAATGGTGTCTCAAGAAGAGTTTAATATACTAAAATTATGTGATGGGAACAATTCAATTGAAAATGTAGCAGAAATTGAAAAAATTGAAGAATTTAAACTTGAAAAAATAATACTTAAATTACGAAAAAAAGGTTTAATCAATTTAATTACAAGAGGTTAATTTTAGGAAGTTAAAAATTCAAAAAAAAAGGTTTATAAATTGAAATCTGAAGAAAAAAATATTGACGATACAAGGTTTATTGATGGATTAGAAGGAAATTTAAATCATAATTCAGATGACGATTTTGAATATAATTTAGAAGAAATTTACAAGAAATTACAAAATATCGGTTCTTTTACTATAAATGATTCAAAAATTTATGTAACACTCTTAAAAGTTGGGTTATCTAATCCAGCTATTATTTCTGAGAAAAGTCACGTGGATAGGGCTAGAGTATATGATTCATTAAAAAGATTAGTAAAAAGAGGAATCGTTGAAGAAGAACCCGTTAAAAGAGCACCCCGTTATCGGGCAATTCCACCTGATGTAGTTTTTGGCACAATTAGAAGAAAATTGAACAATCAGATAGAACTAGCAAATTCTTTAGAAAATCAACTTGCTCAAATAAAAACTGAATCAACAGAGCAAAATTCTGTATGGTCCATTCAGGGTAACAATAAAATCAATAAAAAATTTTACGAGATCGTAAATAATGCAAAAGAATTTTGCTTTATCATCTTAACCTTAGATTATTCTGTAAGTTCAATCAATGAATTAGAACTAATAGAGGGTGTTTTATTGGATAACCTTCGGTCTAATCCTTCTCTAAATATTAAAATAGCATTAAAAATATTTCCGGAAAAAGACGATCAAAAATCAATTTTAAATAGATTATTTCATGCTAATATAGAAATCTATCGCTGGAAACCATCTAGTGTGCTTCCATTTGGTTTAATTCTTACAGAATCCGAATTCATGCAGACATTCATGAGTGGAACAATTCCAAAGCCTTCCTACGAATTTGGAATTATAATGGAAAAAGGTGGCCAAGAGCAGTTAAACGGGTTCAAACATCTATGTATTTGGGTTTATAGGCAATTATGTAAGCAATTAGTTTTTAAAAAAAAAAAAAATGGGAGCGAAAATTAACTAAAAATTTTTATATTTTTTTAAATAAATTAAATTGCTGAAGAGGTAAAATATATGGATTACAAATGTAAAATGAGCATAATTGGTGATGAAAACACTGGAAAAACATCTATAATCTTAAGGTATATCAATAATACATTCACCAGTCAATATATCACAACATTGGGAGCGGATTTTGTAGATAAAACATTTATACATTCTGATCTTCCATCTCTTAATCCCAAAGATAGTTTAACAGTAACGCTTTGGGATTTAGGAGGGCAAAAATCATTTCAAGACATATCTACTTTATATTGTGAAGGATCTGCAGGTATAATGATTGTTTTTGATATTTCTGATGTTGAAACTTTCAAATCAATACCTAATTGGATTAATTTTGCAAAAAAATCGAGCCCAAAAGCACAAATTATGGTGATTGGAAATAAAAATGATCTGGAAATGAAGATAAATCAAGAAGAGATTCAAAAATTGGAAGAGCAAATGGGGAGTAAAATATATTTTAGTTCAGCAAAAGCGAGTTTATCAGATAAAATCTCAAATATAAACAACATTTTTCAAGAAATGGCTGAGAGTTTGCTGAAGAATTCTAAATAATTTTTTTTTATAGCGTTGAGAGATCTTTTAGAACCGGTTGGGCATTTTCAATTGCCCAATCAAGTAATTTCGCCTGATATTGCAATGTTTCTATATCTTCTTCGGGAGGCGCTACCGCAGCTATTAAAAAACTCGCGCGCTCTAATTTTAAATTTTCGACGATAATATTCCTCATTATTATTGTTGTATCGGCGTATTTTATCTTTATTTCACGCATTTCTGAAGTTAAAGATAATTGTTCCTTAGCCTCT
>JAUWPK010000030.1 GCA_030611625.1 Promethearchaeum sp.
GAAGGAAAAACATCTGTACCTGGGTTATTTGCTGTTGGAGAGTCCACTTTCACTGGACTTCACGGAGCAAATAGGTTAGCAAGCAATTCATTGCTGGAAGGTCTTGTTTGTGGCCATGAATGTGGGAAATATATAGGTCAAAACTATAAAGATATACCAGTAAATAATTTAGAAATTAAAGAATGGATTTGTGGTGATGTTAAAGATTCCAAAGAAGCATTTGTAATAACTTCAAACTGGCAAGAAATTCGTTCTACAATGCAGTATTATGCCTCAATTATTCGTTCAGACAGTTTTCTTCTACGTGCTAGACATCGGATTACACTTTTTCATGATGAGGTAAATTCCTATTATTGGAATTTTAAAATAACTAGTGATTTAATTGAATTACGTAATCTTTTAACTGTTGCGCGCTTGATTGTAGAGAGTGCGATGGCACGTAAAGAAAGCCGAGGTGCACATTATACTCTTGATTACCCCAATAAAGCAGATGTTATCCGAAACACGATATTGAAAAGATACTGGTAATTTTTTTTAATTTATATCTGATTCAATTATTTCTTTCTTTAACCCTCCATAAGATTGAGTTAAAAACATGAGAATCTGAACATAAATAACTATTTTTTGAGCAGTTACATCAACGATTAAATTTACAGATATAATTTTATATAAGATTAGTAAATAGACAAATTGCACAAGCGCACATCCAATAAAAACAAAGGCATATGAAGGTAACAATGTTTTATCTTTAAGAATTACAATAGAATATAAGATCCCCATCAATAAGATTGACAAAAATGCAATATATTGGAATACAAAATGAGAAATATAAGCCCATTCAAGATCTTTTGGTGTGCAACCAACAACTATAAAACAGATTCCAGCAATAATTCCAAAAAATGATGCGATCCTTGAAATATAACCTTTATTTTCTGCAGTATTTATTGTGTTATCAAATGCAAACACAAATACTACTATAGAAGCTCCTACTAAAACCATGGAAATGCTGAATAACCACATTGAAACGAGATTTGATATTCCAGAATATGCCTCTGTCATACCTAAATCACTAAACATATTTTGGAAAAAAGAATATCCATTAGTAGTCGAATCCTCACGAGTTCCTCCAGGATAAAAGAACATCGCAATAATTGTAAAGATAAAAAACTGTATGATTCCAATGATTGTAATTACATAAGCATTCTTTTTTGATAATGTTCTTTTCATAAGAAACAACCAGTAATATTGTCTATCTTCTGATTTTTATTAAAAATTGCTAATTAGCTTCACATATTAGAAATTCATAATTAAGAACTATTGAAACAATTAGAGAATTAATAAAAAAAAAAAAAATTGCAAATAATAACGTAATTTCTTATTCGGATTTTCTATATTTGAAAGAAGGTTTAATAGCTGAAGCTCCACCAAAATTTGTAATCACTGGACAATGGGTAAATACTTTCTCCATTAATTCATTAATTTTTTCTTCTGGCGCAGGGCTTTTTATTCGAATAACTGGTTCAACTTTATCATAACCCGGTAACATATTTTCATCAAGTCCAAAAATTGCTCCAAGATTTATGTGCCCACGGCTGAATACTTTCATTTCATCTATCTGAACATCCATAATTTTTGCCCAAAATTTGGTAACTGCAATGATACATGCCCCAATTGAGCCTAAAATAGCTAATAGAGGACTAGGTCCCATATCGGTCCCATCCAATCCTGGTGGCGCGTCAATAACCACTAAGTGTGGTTTTGCACCCATCTTAATTTCAACTTGCATTCCATCTTTCAACATTGTGCATTCAACATTGAAATTCTTTTCGCCTTTTGTTATATCGGCTTTGATATTATCATAGGTTTCTTTGAAACTAGGCATATTTTTTCATCTTCAATTTTTTTCTAATTTTCAAATAATAATTCATTATTGATTTAAAAACAATTACCTTTATTGATAATTTTATAAAAATTTTTTGCGATTTCTTCATCAAATTTCTATAAATTGAAAAAAATAAAATATAAATCCATAAATAAAATCAATATAATGTCTGAATTGCTTCTTTCTTTAGGAAATATTGATCAATTACAGTAAAAAAATTTTAAATTTTATTCCATTATGATCATTAAACTATCAAAAAGCATACTAAACAAATATTTATAAACTAGTTCTCTTCTATTTCAGAATGCTTTTGATTAAAACTCGATTTCTAAAAATAATTTCTGTTATATTGTTATTTTGTATATTCTTTAGCATCAACTTATCTCAAAATGAAAATTATATAAATACTAAAGTGAATAAACAGAATTTTGAATTAGACTTTCAAATTCCAAAGAAAAGTGCTTCTTCAATTGTAGCGGACCATTCTATAGTCAATAAAATAAGAAATAATGATATTCTAGATTCCGCAATTAATGCATCTAAAGAAAACTTACATATTGCTTATGGCCATACTTCTCATGGTTCTCAACTAATTACAGGAATGAATGGTCTTATTCCATTTAAAGAAAATCTTGGTGGGACATCAGACCTATATGAATGGAATGATGGCCCTACAGAGGGAGAATTAGATATTGATGATTATTTCGTTTCAGGAGATTTAGGACACAATGGAGATTTAGCTTGGGAATCTTCTACCCGTACATATCTTGATGATGGAAATCATAATGATGTAAATGTAGTAATATGGTCATGGTGTGGTGGAGTTTCTGATAATACCGAAGAAGGCATCAATATTTATCTAAATGCAATGAATCAATTAGAATTTGATTATCCGAATATCCATTTCGTTTATATGACTGGACATGCAGACGGTACTGGTGAAAATGGGAACCTTCATATCCGAAATCAACAAATTCGTGATTATTGTATAGAAAATAGCAAAATTCTCTATGATTTCTATGATATCGAATGTTACGATCTTGATGGAAACTATTACGGAGATAAAAATGTTACTGACAACTGTGATTATGATAGTGATGGAAATGGAAGTAGAGATTCAAACTGGGCTTTAGAATGGCAAGGAACACACACAGAAGATGTTGACTGGTACGATTGTACTCCCGCTCACTCACAAGCATTAAATGGTAATCAAAAGGCTTATGCTATTTGGTGGTTATGGGCTCGCCTCGCAGGATGGAATGAAATAAATACCCCAGTTTTATCACCTATCACCCCCAACCCAAGTTTCACTGGAAAAATTTATTTAAATTGGACCGAAAGTATAGATTCTGATAATTACACTATTTATCGTGATTTTTCTTATATCAATGGCTATAAAGATAGTTTGATAGAAATTGGTATTACTGAGGAAACCTATTTTAATGATATTGTATCTGTTGATGCTGAATATTATTATGCAATATGTTCATCTAATGAAACAGGATCCTCAGATTTCTCAAATTGTGTTAGCGTATCGGTAGAATTCCCAAATCCGACCCCTCCGACATTAGAACTTATATCTTCAAATCCAAGTAATACTGGAGAAATTTCTCTAAATTGGACTAGTAATTCAAATAGTCTTCAATATAGTATTTACAGGCACTCTTCTCTAATAACAGAATTAAATACTAGTGTATCTAATATATTTCAGACTTCAACAACAGAATATTCAGAAAATATCCTATCTCAAGGAAATTTTTATTATGTAGTGACTACTACAACGGTGAATGGAACTTCGGATATTTCAAATTGTGTTTCAGTTCTTATTGATTTTTCATATAGAAGCCCAGTTTCTATTGGACTTAGAATTGCCGGTATTACTTTTGGAGTTTTAGCATTGTTGGCTGTTGGAGTAGGAGTTTATAAAAAGAAGCAAAAGTAAAAAATGAAAATAGAAGAAAAATTAGAAATATTATATAATGATAAATGTAAAATCCGATATAGAAAAGATTATTTTGCATTTCAGACATAATAATCGGCAATACATCCTTTTTTCTTTAATATCTGATACAAACACATATTTATATTTAAAACATGAAAAGGAAAACATTATTTCACTGCTATATGGAGATAAAATTTATCCTAAAATTCAGTCTCTTCTAAATGAATATTCTACTAAATGTATCGAGTGTGAATTAGGGTCGTTAATTGAGGGCGGAGTTTCATATGATGATTCGGATCTGGTTGAATTTAATTTATCAAAATCAAAAGCTAACCATATTTTGGATGATATAAAATTAAATACAAAAATTATAAAAGAAAAAATTGAAATTGTGGGTTTTAAATAGGGGATATTAATGAAATTTAAAAAAATGCTTAAGATCGAGCTTAAAAAGAATGAAGATTTTCCTGAAAACTTGTTAGATTTATTACCTCGAGGTTACCAAGAACTAAACCATATTGCAATTTTAAACTTAAAACCTGAAATACGAATTTATGCTCAAGAAATTGCTGAATCAATGCATAAAATCTTACCAGCTCTTAATGCAATTTGGCAGCGAACGGGTAAAATCGAAGGAAAATATAGACAACCACAGGGATTGGCTCATTTATGGGGAGATAAAAAATCAGAAATAATTATTACTGAGAATCATGTGAAATATAAATTTGATTTTACAAAGATTATGTTTGCAAAAGGGAATGTTACAGAAAGAAGAATTTTACCTACAAGAATTAAAGAAGGAGAAATAATAATTGATATGTTCGCAGGCATAGGTTATTTCTCTTTAGGTATGGCAAGAACTAAAAAGCCAAAAAAAATCTATTCTATTGAGTGGAATCTTGTATCATTCAATTATCTATGTGAAAACATTCAATTAAACCACGTTGATTCTATTATTACCCCCATTTTTGGAGATTGTAAAGAAATATTAAAAGATTTTGTTAAAGAAAACGAAATTCGCGCAGATAGGATTATTATGGGTTTATTACCCGCCCCTATTGATGCAATTCCATCCGCATTATCAGTGATCACAGATGGGGGCGTAATAGTATATGAAGGAATAGAAGGTAAAGAATCAACTGAGCTCTTTGAACAATTTTCAAAAATTGCAAACCAAGAGGGTTTCCTCACAATTTTAATTGAACGTAGGATTGTTAAAATATATAAACCCCATCTTTACCATGTAGTTATCGAAATTTTAGTTAAAAAAAATTAATTGAGAAAATTTGAAAAAAAATTACTTTCTACGAAAAATTTTTTTAATTTTAACCGCGAACTATTTATAGGGAAATATAGATAATGACCAAAAAAAATTCCAATACTAAATCAATCGTATTTGACTATTCTCACAACAATACACTAACTCTTGAATCTCCAAGTTATGCAGATTTTACCGAATTTTTATTTGGGTCTTCATTTTCATTAGGTAAAATCCAAGCAGGTTTTACAAGTGTTGAAAAACTCAGGAAATATAAAATGTGTGTTATAGGTGGTCCCCGAGAAACCGTATTTCAACCAAACGAAATAGAAGTAATTGTCAATTATGTTAAAAATGGGGGTTGTCTTTTAGTGATCAACGATGAAGGCGGAGATTATGGGACAAATACAAATTTAAATGAATTAACAAGAAATTTTGGCTTTGAATATAATTCCGATATCATTTTCGATTCCATGAATTTTGTCTCTCGACAGAATCGTGTAGTAATAAATGAATTCGAACCCCATCTAATTACGCGAAATATTGATAGCATAGTACAATCAAGCGCTTGTAGTATCAAATTATTAGATTATATTGAAGCTGATGAAAATATAGATGCTATTCCAATATGTAAAACAAGTTTAAATAGTTTTCATACAATTTGGAATGGAAAAGAATGGGAAGAAGAACAAGATGCACCAAGAAGTATAATGTCGTTGGCTTTAAATTATTATAAAGGAAGGGTAATTGCTCTAACTACAGTTTCAATGTTTTCTTCATTATCTTCAACTTATGGCTTTTTTGCTTTGAATAATCAAGAGCTAATTGCAAATATCTTTATGTGGCTTTTAGATACATCGAGCAATAAAAAAGGATCTAAATTGATCAATATTAGTTTAGATTATAATTTATTTAGTTGGATTGAAAAATTGGTTCAAAAAGAGAGAAAATGGAGAAATTCGGATGATATTATTAATTTTGCTTTAAAATATATTAAGGATAATTATAAAGATGTTTTACAAAAAATGGAAAAAGATCGGGAAAATTTACATATTGAAAGACAAAAGCAAAATGGAGAATTCCAAACAGAATCTGTCGAAAATGTTCAAGACCAAGAAGAAAATTACATTCGTACAGAAATAGGAACAGGATCTGCAAAAGATTTAACTGAAATAATGCAAAGTCTTTCAGAAGTTACCCGAGGAGAAGTCGGTAAAGATTTTGACATTAAAAACCTAGAATTCGAGATATCGGAAGGTAAGGCAAAAGTTGTAAAACCTAAAAAACTCAAATCCCTAAAAATCCCTGAAGATAATCATAAAATTATTAAAAAGAAAATTAAAAAAGGAGCCAAGAATCCACTAAAATCTAAAGCAGATAAAGTTATAGACGAAGCTTTGAAATCATTAGGTTCTTTTGATGAATTTTCTAAAAAACTCCAAGAATTCAAAACATTAGTTGATGATGATGAACCCGTAGTGTAGTTATAAAAGTTCATCGATATGAGATTTGAGGTATTTAATAACTCCGCCATTTATATTACTGGGAGCAATAAAATCAGCAATAGATTTTAATTCATCTGGTGAATTCTCCATCGCAATTCCAGTTCCGGCTGCTTTTAACATTCCAATATCATTGTGATTATCACCAAAAGCTACCACGTCCTCCATTTTAATACCTAAGTGTTGTGTTAAATAGCGAAGCATCTGAGCTTTTCCTGCTTCATGTGAATTAATTTCAAGCCAATACCAATCACCTTCATAACCTAAAGCATTATAAGCTACATCTTCAATATATATTAAATTAGTTTCATTTTTGAATTTCTTATAGATCATTTCTTTAAAAGGATCGAGTAGATCTTTGGTTGTGTGAAATTGAATGCTTACAACATCACTTCCTTTAAAGGGGATATATCTTTCACTTTCTAAAGGTTTTATTCCTTTAGTTCCCCAAGTTCCCTTATTAAAAGTTACAATTTGTAGTTTTGGATCAAAAACTGCAAAAACCATTGGTGGAATATTAAATTCTTGGCTTAAATTTAGTATTTCATCAATAACTTCTGGATTAACATTTGTTATTTTTAAAAATTCTTGAGATTTTAAATCAGCAAGTAGTGCCCCGTTTGTAAGGATACATGGATAAGGAAGATTTAAATCAGGAATAGCTTTTAGGGTTTTTTTCATATCTCTACCAGTAGCGATTGTGAATTTTAAGCCTTTATCCATTAATTCATTCAAATCATTAACATATTCTTTTGAAAGATATTTAGGATTGTCTAAAAGTGTTCCATCAAGATCTGAAACTATGAATTTTCCCACAATAAATTTAATTTGGGAATTTCAATAAATTTTAAGGTTTCATTTTGATTTTCGTTGTTTCATGATGAATTCAAAAACTGAAATGCCTTCCAATTCTGCTTTTCGCGAAATTATTCTCCGAGCGATGTGAACTTGTTGTAAAGCTGGATCATGGGGAAATTCCGTTTTTATTTCTTCTATTATTGCATCTTTTTCTATTTTTGATAATTCAATCATTTTTTTTAATCCATTCTCTTTTTCACTCTAACAATTCTGCTGGAGTAATTATTTCAATCTGAGTAATTTTAGCCAGAGTATTTACCAATCGAACTATATTTTTTGTTTTCAGTTTAACAATATGTTTGAAATTCCAACTTAGCAGATAATCCATTTTATTATTCACTGCAATCGCAATATGAAGTGCATCTTCTGCATATTTCTTAGGAATTGCGTCTTTATCCACATATTTTGCAGCTAATTCTTTATCATCTTCTGTAATTTCAAGTTGATTCATATCTGATATTAAATTATTCATTTCTCTTCTTAATTCTGCGTTTGGAGTTTGATTAATTTCGAGTTGTGTTACTTCAGAAATATAAATTTTAAAAACTTCTTTCATTTTAAAGAAATCTTTTGTTAAAAATTGACGTTCAGGATTTTTTCCATCAAAAGCTGCAGATATTACTGAAGTATCCAAGTAAATCCTTAACTTTGATTTCATAAATATATTATAAAAAGACAAGTAATTAATGTTACCTTATAATAATTAATTTTACAAATTGTTTTGCTTCAAAACAAGATTTATAAAAAAAAGGCATTTGTTAGGATTACTTTGGCAATCTCTAACTTATTGTGCCGACTAGCACCAATTAAGATTACTCTCAATGATCATGTTCATGGTCATGATCATGGGAATGTTCATGATTGACTTCAGGTGCTGGAGGTTTAGCGTAAACTTCGACAAATTTCACCGTTTCCACACCTAAATGCTCTTGAATATCCATACTTGCACCCATCTTAAAATAAAGACCACCTTGTTGTTGAGCAATCTGATATACAAACATTTGGGGTAATTCTATTTCCAGAACACCTTCACTCTTAATATGTTTAATTTTAAATTCTTTTAAAATTGTATCTAAGCCCGGCATACGTCTACCCATCAACCCTCTTACTTTATTATCAAATCCGTCAATTAAGTCAACAACTTTAATTTTATATTCGATTTTTCTTCCCGCAAGGGGATGATTAAAATCTACTAAGAGTCGCCCTTGAGCAGCTCGCAATACAGTACCCGTTCTTCCCTTTTTATCTTTATACGATACACCTGCGCGGGGTTCTTCGGACATATCCTTTTTAAATTGTTTTGCGCTTACTTTCTCAATTTTACTTCCTTCTCTTTCTCCGAAAGCATCTGCTGGTTCGAGTTGAACGATTTTTTCTTCAAAGAATTTAATTCCACTTGTGATCACTTCATTAACTTTATCATCTATAAATCCTTGTTTCCCAATAATTGCCAAATCTGGAACATACTGGTCGACTTTCTTTGGATCAAAATTTGAAAGCATTTGGGCATCCACTGCATTTGATGCTTGAAAAACAATATTTCTTTTGGGATCTTCTTCAATGGTTTTTCCGAGAATGTCAACCGATACCATGTCTCCAATTTTAACTTTTTTGGTTTCTAATTTCTTTTTCCTTTCAGCTTCTTTTTTAGCTTGTTCTTTAGCTTTAACATCTACATCAGTTTCTACATCAACTTTTGGAGTATCTTTTTTGGTTACTTCTTTGGTTGCTTTCTTAGATACTTTCTTAGTGGTTTTTTTGGAAACTTTTTTAGTAGTTTTTTTTGCTGTTTTTTTAACAGTTTTTTTGGTTGTTTTTTTTGTTACTTTTTTTAAATTTTCCTTAGTTTCGGCCATTTTAATCATTCTATAAGTGATTAACTTATGAAAAGAAGCATCAATTTTCTATTTTTTGAAATTAAATCACTTCAAATCAAATCATAAATAACAAAGTATGGGTAGAAATTTTAATGATAGCAATTATTCACACAAAAACAAAGCCGATTGAAGAAGTAAAAAATGCATTTTTAAAATTGATGTCTCAACTTAACTACACTCCTTCTAAAACAAGAGTTCTCTTAAAACCAAATATTGTTGATGCCGTAAAGCCTCAGACTGCCGTTATTACTGATCCCAGAGTTATTGAAGGTCTAATTTTAGCATTAAAGGAAAAAGGCGTAGATGAATTTGTAATTGGGGAGAATTCGGGGTATTTTTCGATAAAAGAAGATAATTTCAGACGGTTGATCAAAGAGACAGGGTATCAAAAAATGGTTGAGAGATTAAAGAAGAAGCGCGGAATTGATGTGAAAATATTAAATTTGCAATTTGAAGAACTCAAAGAATACCCATGGACTTATGGAACGCTCAAACTCCCAAAGATTTGCAGTACACACGCCTATATTAATATTGCTAAGATGAAAACCCACCAAATGACCGGGGTAACTCTATCTATGAAGAATCAAAAAGGTTTACTTCTTTTCCAAGACAAGAAGGATTTTCATTTAGGTTATGATGGAAAGGGTTCACTTCATTCTTGCATTCGAGAGTATGCAAAGGTAATCCAACCTGAATTAAGTATTATTGATGGAACTCGCGCATTAGAAGGAACTGGTCCAACAACAGGTCCCGAAAATCAAACAAAAGTTAGGCGATTGGATATTTTATTAGCAGGTAGAGATATGATCGAACTAGATAATGCCGCATGCAAAATTATGGGAGTTCCTATTGAGGATGTTAAACATTTACCGAGAAAAGAAATTAAATTAGCTCCGGGAAGTGAATCTTTAATTCCTGCGGACCCCCCTTTCCAAAAACCTGGTTCATATATGAAATATGGAAACATATATTTGCACACTTCGCCTTATGGGTGCACAAATTGTCAAATGGCTTTTTCGAGAATGTTCAGAAAAATAATGTTCACACCGGAATATATTAAAAAGTTTCACTTATTGCAGGAAAAATACCCTAGAATCGATGTTTTTATTGGAAATACTAGTATTACAGAAATTCCGAAGCTTGATAATCCTTTTGTCTTTTTCGGAAAATGTACCAAAAGCATTGCTGAAGAATTAGGAAAGAACTTTATCCCAGGATGCCCTCCAAATCACAATAAGGCATTAGAAGTAATATTCAATTTGTAACATCTACTGGAATTAAAAATGGGTTTATTTTTATGTAAATTTCTTTTTTAAATCAAATAGTGGAACATTTGGATTTATGTCTTCAGAATTCATGGAATATCCTCTTAATTTTTCTAATTCTGCTGCTCTTTTATCAAAAAGTGTTGGACTATTTGCATTGGAATCAATATTTAAAGAAAAATCCTTCTGTAATTGAAGTGGCTTAATATTTAAGGGACTATTTTCTTTATATAACTCTTTAATTGGTTGTATTGGTTTTTGTAAATCATTTATCATAGGAATTTCCAAAGGTAATTCCGTTGGGGCCAGTTTCACTAAACGTGTTGGAGGTTTTATCCGAGATTGCTGCATGCAATAAGGGCAAGTTTCTTTGGTTAATCCATGTGTACAACTAAACATCTTAATATGAATAAATCGTTTTTGATTATTATTTTTTATTATTATTTTTTATTATTATTTTTAGATTAGGTAATTTAATTAATTCAAATAAAATCTTAAGAGAACTCTTGTTCTGTGCAAGGTTTTTCTCCATTTATATTATTGATGAACAAATTTATTGAGGTGAATCGCCCACTAAATGTGGTGAATTTTTCACATATTAAAATTTGGGTCAAGATTTAATCGAAATTTAAGAATTAGATGGGGAAATTCACAAAGATTTAAAAATCACATTAGAGCATATTATATATTAACGGGTTAATAAATTTCAAAAAAAAAATAATATAGGTCTTTCCAAATGATTTCAAGAGAATATTTTCATATCCCTGAAGAAGCTTTAAAAAATTATGTTAAAAGAACAGAATATACATATTTTAGTAAAACTGCAAAAGAATTGACTTATTATTCTGATTTTAAAAATTTCTTAGAGGAAATATTTCCAATTAAAAAAGGTTATTCAGTTCAAGTTGAATCAAAACTAAAAAATTCGACAAACAAACCAGATTTTACCATAAGATATAAAGGAATTGTCCTATTCATTATTGAAGCAAAAAAACCATTCACACCAATTGATAATTTAATTCTTGATAATATTAATAAATCTCAAGACCAAATATATCGATATCGTAATGAGGGAGTTCAATTATTAATAACTGATTTCATTGACAT
Source organism: Promethearchaeum sp. (assembly GCA_030611625.1). Lineage (GTDB taxonomy): Archaea > Asgardarchaeota > Lokiarchaeia > Sigyniarchaeales > Promethearchaeaceae > Promethearchaeum. The sequence continues at coordinate 11,692 of JAUWPK010000030.1, forward strand.
AGGGCTTTTAGATCCAAAAATTCCCAACAACTCAAGTTCTAAACAATCTTTTTTATTTAAATGTAAATTAATTGAAAAATCTCATCAAACCTTTATCCCAGCTAAAGATGCAATATCTAATTTTCAGTCTTTACTCTCTCGAACCTGTGAAGAGAGTATTCTAACAATATCAAATGTAAGGAATTTAATTTTTCCTTTATCAATACTTGCAAAAGAACTTAGAAAGAAAGTATTATTTCTTCTTAATAATTCAAGAAACAAATCTCATTTAACTCAAAACCAAATTATTGCAGCAGAATACCTTACAAACATAAAAGATGATTTTAAAAAATCAATTTTCAAAGAAGATGTCGATGATGAAGATAATATGTTCGCCGATCTATTCTCCCAGACTATTGTATATGGTGGATTCTCAGCATGGATTAAATTTTGTCAAAGAGATAATAAACCTTCTAATTTTAAGATTAATATAATTGGAGATTATTTACCTTTTGGAAGTTTTTTAAGAGAACTGTTTTTAGATTTAAAAAATAAAACCCCAAGAGAATTTAAAGGTATTTTTAGTGAAATTGAAAAAAGATTCCAAAAAACTGAATATAAAAAAATCATGAATAATAGTGAAACATTAATATCTACGTTTTACAGTGATTTCTTAAAATTATATGATCCAAAAATTGCTAAAGATCGAGGTGTTGTTAATACACCACATGAAATTGTTGAATTTATGATTGATGGTATAGATTTCATGTTAAAAAGATGGTTAAATAAACCAAATGGAATAATTTCTGAAACTCTTTTAAAAAATTCAAATGAAAATCCTATCGATCAACTAAGAATTTTGGATCCAGCTGCAGGAACAAACGCTTTTGCTTGTGGACTCTTGCATAAAGCTAAACTAAAATTCATTGAGAAATATCCAAATTCTACTCTTGCTCAAGGAGCATTCAATAATTGGGTAAAAAATGAATTCTTTAATAATATGTTTGCTTTTGAAATTCTAATGGCTCCATATGTTTTGGGTCATATTCGCACCTTTTTAACTATAGAGGAACTTGGTTTAGTTTTAAATGCTGAAGAAAATAAATTAAAATCGTTTTTAATGAATACTTTAATGACTCCTCCATTACAGAGAAGCATGGATGAATGGTTATTTAATAATCAAAATATTGGGAGAGAAATCAAACAAGCACTTAAAATTCGGGATAAACGAGATATTTTTATAATAATGGGTAATCCCCCTTATAATCTAAGCAGTCAAAATAATTGTACTTGGATAAATGATAAAATAGATGATTATAAAAAAGGTTTACAGGAAAAAAATAAGAAGATCATTTCTGATGATTACATAAAATTTTTACGATTTGGACAATGGAAAATAGAACAGGTCGGAACAGGAATTTTAGCTATGATTACGAATAGTAGATACCTTGAAGGCCAAATGTTCCCAATTATGCGAGAAACACTACGAAAAACATTCGATCATATTTATATTGTTAATTTACACGGGGATATGAGAAAAAAAGAAGCGGGTAATCCATTTGATATCCGTGTTGGAGTTTGTATTGCCTTCATGGTTAGAATTGATAATTCACCTAACAAAAATGCAGCTATTCATTATATGGATGTTCCAAATCCAACCCGTGAAGAAAAATTTTCAATTCTTTCACGCGGATTTCATGAAGAAAGATTTAAATTACTTTCAGAAACAAAAAAGAATTATTTTGTTGATATTGATACCGAATTATTGGATAGATACGAATCTTTTCCTAGTATTGACTCATTTTTTGTATCCTCCCCAACAAGCGGTATCATGGTTGGTAAAGATCACCTATTAGTTGATACAGATCGAAAAAATGTTGAAACTAATCTGAAATTATTCTTTGATAAAGATTTTGACAAATTAGATGAACTTAAAATAAAAACTCATGATTCTAAATCGTGGAAAAAGGAAAAAGTATATGCAAAAACTAATTTAAAGCATGCAATAAGCAAAATTACACCCATTCAATATCGCGGATTCGATTTTAGGTATATTGCTTATGATAGAAGCATTGTTGAAGGGCATAGAATGGGATATATTGATCAAATTTCTAACGAAAATCCTGCAATTACTGTTTCAAAATCATCCCGAAAACCAAGTTTTTGCACAGCATTCATATCAAATCAAATAATTGAAAAATGCTATATGTCTGTTACAGACACCTCCTATGCATTTCTTCTAAATAAAGATGGAAAATCCAACATTGACAAAAAATCTTTACGGATCCCTTATAAATGCTCAGACGAAGATTTTTTCTACTATATATATGGCATTCTATTTTCAATGACCTATCGAAAAAGCTATGATGAATATTTGAGGAAAGGTTTTCCTAGAATTCCAATCACAAAAAATCGAAAATTATTTATTGAAATGTCTGAATTGGGATTTAAATTAGCACAAGCACATCTATTAAATAACAAAATTGATCCAAAATTAGATATAGCAGAAATTTCTCCAGATCAATGGATTGTGAAGGATTTCTATTATTCACCTGAAGAAGAATGTTTATATTTTGATAAAACAAAATCATCTTGGATTAAAGGCATAACTTCACAAATGTGGGAGTTTTCAATTGGAAAAATTCCACAATTACATCAATTTCTTAAATCTCGAAAATATTCTTCTGTGAGAAAGTGGAATACATTGCAAAGAAGTTTAACACATGAAGAATTAATAATTTTCTTAAAAATATGCTCAGCAATAGAAATCACATTGAAATTATTGCCGAATATCGATGAAATTTATAAGAAA
>JAUWPK010000281.1 GCA_030611625.1 Promethearchaeum sp.
GCATTTGCCATCCTCCGACTGCTAATGATGTGTTTAGAACGGTAGTCATAGCAAAACTATGATATAATCGTAAAGTGCCGACCATACCTGTTCTATGCCCTAGTGGGGGATCTGAGCTTCCCTCTTCGCGTTGATTAACTAAAATATCAACGCATTGATAAGCATTTGAAACAACGTTCATATGGGTTAGTTCTGCAGCCTTCGGAACTCCTGTGGTACCACCAGTCATAATCAAAGTCGCAGCATCTTCTTCTGCATTAATACTAACTGGTTGCACATTTGGTTTTGTTTTTAAAACTTCCTTCAAACTTATCGCGTTAGGATGCTCCACTTTTGCCTTTGGTATCTTCTTGAGCAGCTTTCCAATAAATTTGATTACGGGGGACATTCCAGATGCCAAATCAACCAAATTTGTATAGATAATCTTATCAAAATCCCATTCATCCTTAAATTTCGCAACGTAATGGAAATATAAAGCATCAAGCACAATGATTATTTTCGCTCCAGTTAGCTTGCATTGGTGTAGAACTTCCATTGCCTTATAAGTTGGATTAATTCCAGTAATGACTGCTCCGATTGATGTGATTGCATAATAAGAAACAACATATTGGATACAATTTGCCAAATGGACGGCTACAACATCTCCTTTCTTAACCCCTATTGACTGGAGGTAAGTCGCTAATGAATCAACCATTACCTTTAATTCTTTGTACGTTACCCATGTCTCCAAAAACCAAATGGCAGGATCATCACCATACTTGTCAACCGCATCATTAAAAAATTTTCCTACAGTTGTAGAAACATCATAATCTAACTTATGTGGTACTCCCTTTGGCCAGAATTTGCCCGTGTAGAAAGGACGGTCTTCAGACACTGGGAATTTTTCATAATATTTCATTTTTCAATTTTCTCCTAAATTAATTCCTTTTAAATCCTCTTTTCTCTGATATGAAAGACTGGAACGCGCAATATCGACAATAACTTCCTTTTTACAACATCTGTCTGGAAGTAAATTAGCACTCCCCCAAGCATAAAAATCTTTCATTCTAGAAAAAATGAATTAAAAGAATTTCTTCTACAAGCTTTAAAAATGTTACTTATACATCAAACAGTTTAATGGTGAAATTACTTAAAAATTTGTGAAAAAAAAAATGAAATCTATCATTAGGTTAATGTAAAACGCCTAATGATAATTTTCAATTGCTAAACCCATATCTCCTTTGGAGATCTTCTTTCTTTTTGAATGTTTCGCAAAAATTAAAGCAGTTTCGGTTAATTTCTTCGATCGAGTTTCTAAATAATTCAATAAAAGCTCGACTGCATCTCGGCTTACAATTTGTGCTCCAGCTGTTTTCATAAGGGCTCTTAGAGGGCTCCATGCAAATATTCTACGTTTTTTTGCCATTTTAATCTACTCGTTTTATAAATACTCGATCGCTAAAGACATATCTCCTTTAGTGATCTTCTTTCGCTTTGAGTGTTTAGCGAATTTTAGTGCCATTGTGGTGAGTTTTTTGCTGCGATCTTCCAAATAGTACAAGAGTTGTTCAACAGCTTCTCTGCTAACGATTTGTGCGCCTGCTTTTTTCATTAGAGCTCTTAAAGGACTCCATGCAAAAATTCTTCTTTTTTTAGCCATTTTTATTCATTCTCCGCTTATATTATAATTCAGTGAACAGAATTGTATTTTTTCATTTATTAATATTGCTAAACGAAAATTCACAATCTAACTAAATAATGTTATTGTGGATATTTAAAGGTTATGGGAAATTGGGAGAAATTTAGCGTTGGAATGGTTGGATCGGGTAATATATCGACAAAAATGAACGGATCAAAAAAGTGAAATGTTATAATTTCCTTGCTCGGTATTGTGAAAAAGGGAGGAAAAATTCAAGATCGATTTAGGAAATATAACTTAATTAAAAAATTGCTTTTAAATTCTACGATGTTAGCAATATGGTAAAAATAATAAGAATGAGAATCTTTTATACTTGAAAATTGCACTGTATTTTTGAAAAATCCCTTAAAAATCAGGTTTCAATAATAGAAATTTGTAGAATAGAATCTATTTTAAGACTGCGGATTTAATAATATTATGAACGAAATTCAGATAAATAGTTTAGATGCAGAAGATGTTCTTCAATTTACTGGAAAAATTATCGATAAATTCGGACCCCGCCTTACAGGAGACCCATCGACAAAGAAAACCGCATATCTACTAAAGGATGAATTTGGAAAATATTGCGATTCTACGGAGTTACAAGAATTTGATGTGCATCCGAATACTTTTTTGGGTTGGATTAAATTGCTTACAATTATATTTACCATAAATATTATCTTTCTTTGGTTTAATCAACCGTTAGTAGCAGCAATCAGTATCACAATTGGGATAATCATAATGGTTATGGAATTCTTTTTATATAAAGAGTTTGTAGATGTTTTTTGGAAGAAAAAGAAAGGCTATAACGTAATTGGGAAGATCGAACCTAAGGGCGAGGTTAAGCAGCAGATAATTGTCAGCGGACATATTGACAGTGCATACATATTTAATTTTTTTGTGTATCAACCAAAACTTTATTCCTTAAGGATTTTAGGAGGTTTGGGGATTATATTTCTCATGTTTATTTGTTCTTGGGTATGGGTGATAATACAAGCAATTTCAGGGGCACCAGTAGCCATCGGATTTTCACTTACAATGAAGATACTATTTACAGTTTCACTAATTTTAGTCTTTCAACTCTATTTTTTTAGTGGTAAGAAGGGAACTCCGGGAGCGGGTGATAATTTAGTTTCAGTATGTATAGCCGATAAAGTCGGAAAGAAATTTTCTGATCTAAAAAAGAGTGGAAAGGGACTGGAGAATACACGTTTGGTAATTGCCGGTTGGGACGCTGAAGAATGTGGATTGAGAGGAGCTCGTGCTTACGTTAAAAAGAATATTGTAGAAATGAAGGCGATTCCGACCTATAATTTTAATATGGATTGTCCTTATCTAGTCAAAGAACTTTTCTTCTTAACATCGGATGTAAATTGTAGTGTAAAGCTGTCAGAAAATATGGCAATGGAGTGCAAAGAAATATCAGAAAAATTGGGATATCCTGCTGAAATGAAACCAATTGAATTTTTAACGGGCGGAACCGATGCAGGAGAGTTTGGTAGGTTTGGAATAGAGGCGACTTCATTAATTGCAATGCCATGGGGAGGTAATGAGAGATATGACGCCTATCATACTCCAAAGGATGTTGTAAGTTCAATTGAACCAGAATGTGTGGAGGCTGTATTGAAAATTGTCTGTGAGTATATTTCAAAGAAGGATATGGAAATAAGTTAGATTCTATTCTATTCACAGTTAGAAAAAGAAAGGTTTATTCACCTTAACGGGAATATTATAATTCTTTAAAAAAATATATTTAATGGCTTCCCCTGTTTCTTTTAAAAGTTGTCTGTATGGTGGAAGCATCTCGGAGATACAAAATTTTTTTTCATTTCCATATCCATTTCTCTTTTCAATAATGAAATCCAGTCTATGGCTAATCTTATTTTGTCCACTTATTAAAAATGTGTATTTTAAGCGAACTTGTTTTATATTTTGAGTTGGAATTATCTCGTGAATAATATTTAATTCGTGATCAATTAATCTGATTTGGTTCTTATAAAATGAGATTTTATCGAATTTATGGATAAGCTTTTGAAAGGAAAATTTCCGAATTTGCGTTTTTAATTCAAACATTGGTTCTCCAACAGGTTTGAAGTATTCAGTAAAAAGATATTCGTTAGGATAAGCTAGCTGCGACATATTAGGTCTAAATATTTCAACTTTTGACATGATTGTTCACTTAAATTATTTGTTTTCTATTATTTTTGTTCATAAAATTAGGAGAAAATTAATCGGTATCGATGTTTGACATCGATTCCAAACAATACTTCTAATTTAATTGCTATTTTTTCCTATTTTTATTTAATCAAGTAAAAATAAGGAGTTTTAAGTATTATTTTTGGTCCATCTTTTTCATATGGGAACTTATGAAAATCAAGAAAATATGAGAATATCCATCTTCTAAATTCTCTTTATTGAAGTCTCAGAAAAACAAACATTTTAAAACTACAAAATTGAAAATTATAATGACTGAATCATTTTACAAATTCACATTCAGAAAAAGTATTATTTATGGTGAAAATTTAATATGACATCTTCAACAAGTTTTGCTGAAAGTCCTCAAATTCCAGAGCTTCTCTATGAAATGGGGGCAAGAATGAAGAAAATGAGCACATGGTTTTGGATAGTAATGGGAAGTGCATTTATTGGTTCAATTATTGGATCTATCCCATTTATAATTTCAATATTTATGTATGATTATGATGCTATGATGATTTTAATGTATATCGGAATTGGATTAATGGCATTGATATCATTAGTTCTTCTTTGTTTAGGTCTTTATTCCCTGTATTTATTCTGGCAATACATGAATTCTGTCAAGGATATACGGGATGCTACCGGAGATCCACTTTTCGAGAAGGTTTACCAGTATTTATTAATCGGTTTTATTCTTCAATTTGTCGGATTATCGATTGTTACATTCATTCTCAACATTTTGATCTATATAGAAATGGAGAAATGGGGGACTAGGATGGAACATGAGTTACCTACACCCGAAATGGCTAATGTGACTGAAGGTTTTAAATGGATGAAAATTGGAACCGCCGTATCCATTTGTTGTGCTTTGGCATTTTTTGTAATGCCTGTTGCTTATGCAAAAGTCGGAAATGCATATATGGCAGAATACAATTCATCAAAATTTGGTGGATTTGGAGTTACTCAACAATA
>JAUWPK010000041.1 GCA_030611625.1 Promethearchaeum sp.
AAAAATCGGTTTGACATGAGATATAATATGACAAAAGCTTAGTCTTAGTCAAGAAGCGAAATGCACAGCATTTAGCAATTGTTCATTAATCACACGCGCATTAAATTCTAAAAGTCAAAAGTATTGAATTAAAATGAGAAAAAGCGACTGAATTACTCAGTTTGTGTTATTCTGGTGTGTAGCATCTGAATTTAACTTGAATTCCTTTTTTATGAATTCTTTAACGTTTCAATTTAGCTAAAATTGGTTCACAACTTCTATTGATATATAATAACTAATTTCAATTCTTAGCTCCATTGAAAATGTTTTATTTCTCTATTTTATTAACCTCTTGAATTTTTTCTTGTATATCCTTATAACTGAATGGTTTTTGAATTGATCCAATAAATCCATGCTCTCTAGGATATTTCATAATATCTGAATCATGATACCCACTCATGGCGATTACTTTTATTGATGTTTTCATTTTTTTTAATTGCTTTATTGTTTCCAATCCTCCTAAACCATTTTTTACAGTAAGATCTAATATAATCAAATCAAATTCTTGATTAGCTCTTAATGATTTTTGGAAAAGAGTAATACAATCATTCCCATTTTTACATTTTAATACTGAATGTCCTTGTTTTTCAAGAATTTTTTTTACAAGCGATCCAATTTCTTCTTCATCATCCATTACCAAGAATTTTAATGATTTATGCTCTACAGGAGAAAAAATTGATGGTTCTTGTTGTTTTAAGTATTTTTTCAATTTTGGAAGATAAATTCCGATAGTAGTTCCTTCGTTTACCATGGATTCAACATGAATAAGACCATTATGATTTTGGATAATAGAATGAGAGACAGAGAGACCTAAACCTTTTCCATTTGCCTTGGTGGTAAAATAAGGATCAAAAATATGCTTTAAATTTTTTTCTGGTATACCAATACCTTGGTCTTTGACAATTATCCTCAAATAATTCTTCTTGATTTTTGGAGGATTCTTAAAATGTTGATCTTCAGGAGTTTTAGAAAATAATTCATCAATATAGATGGAAATATGTCCACCATTTGGCATTGCTTGTTTAGAATTTATTAGTAAATTAAGTATAACTTGAAAAATTTGAGATTTATCGAGAATCCAATTAACATTTTCAGTCGTAGCAAAGATTTTTGAATTGACTTGGCTTCCAGATAATGCTAATTTTGAAACATTTTCAACTAAAGTTTGAACATTGTATAATTTTTTCTTAGGTTTCTTTAATTTTGCAAATAATAGAAGTTGTTTACTTAAAGCTTTCCCATTTTCTACAGAAAGAGTAATATTTTCCAAAGCTTCTGTAATATTTTTTTTTATATTAGAAATTTCCAAATTCTCTTGATTTGAATTTCTAATTTCTTCTTCGATTAGTGATGCGCTCAATAAAATTACTCCAAGGATATTATTATAATCATGACCAACACCTCCTGCAAGAATACCTATGGATTCTAATTTTTGCATATTTAGTTCTGATCTTTCTCGAGCGATTCTTAGTCGTTCAAGTTCATCAATCAAATTTTTTCTAGGTAAAAGAAGCATTTCTCGTAACGGAAGGGGTTGATTGTAATATTCCATGATTTTTTCTTTAAATAGAATCATAAAAATTATTATCGGAATACTAAATCCTATTCCAAGTAAAAGTTTTCCAAATGCACCATGACGAATTAAATCTTGAAGGGAAGGTTCAAAAGAAAATGCTATTATTGGAAAAAGTATTCCATCAAGAAATAATAGGAGAATAAAAATAACAATATAAAACACTGAAATGATAAAAGTGCTTTTAAATTTCCTTTTTACAAATTCAAAAGCAAAAATCATTAACAAAAGTTCAATTATAAATAACCCTGCTCCAACAAAAACAATTAAACTGGTTGTACTAAATATTAATGATGAAATTTCATTAGGATGAACAACAAAATCATTTTCGATTAAAAACGCAAGGAAACTGTAGAATATAAAAAAGAAAATACTGATAATCAAATCAAAAAAGATAATATGTCGAATTATTCTTGGATTTCTTTCAGTAATAACTATTAACATAATATTCATCATTAAAGCACAATAAGCAATGTTTCCTCCTGATATAAGTGTATTTAGTGGTAGTGAAATCGAGTAAATTGCTCCAAGTATATTTGAAAATGTCAGAAGAGTTCCAGTAAAAATATAAAAGAATGATAGTCTTATACTTTTACGCGCTTTAATCATTAATAATGGAAAAATCGAATATATTATTAAATGAAATATCAGAATAAGCCATGAGTTCATTTCGCTCTTACTAAAGAATGGACTTGTTCTTAAAAAACTTTCTTAAGATATAAATAAATATTGACTTAGAATTTAAAAATTGTCGATGAGAAATGGCTTTAATTTTTCATCTAATAAATCTTCTAATTAAATATGAATATTAGTTATATTATAGAAAGGGAAGTATTTATACTTCCAAGAGTAAAGATTTGAGATCTTTCAATATTTAAAATTTTATCTGATTATTTTTTCCTATTAGTACAATAGAATTTTATATTATTTGAAAGAAGTTTTAACTTGAATTCAATTTATATCTATTTTATAAACTTTCATTTCTATTTAGTTCCAGTTGTTTATGAAATCGGATTAATGGTATGAAATAAAACAAGATTGAATATAAAACCATGAATCCAACAAAAATAGATATTGTCCAGAATGGAAGTTCAAAGATTAAAATTACGAGTATCATGGAACCGAACAATATATACGTCAATATTCTGATTATATTTCTCCTTTTTTTAAATTTTTCATCAAAATTCTCAACCAATTTTTGTTCATCATAAGGCAATTTATCAAAACAATCAATACACATCACAGATTTCCAGCAATTTTCACAAACTCTCTTTTTACAAGTACAAAAAAATGTAAGATTCTCTTTGACATCTTCTCCACAAATATTACATTGTAAAGTTATGTAAGTGCTCACGTTAACCATGCATAGAAATTAAAATTTGAATTTATATGTTTTTTGGTCCATTTTTTAATGACCTACAGTTTTAGATTTAAATTATATCAAAATTCCGCGTGTAACCGGATTAACTGAACGTGATATTCCGAAAGATAAAAGTTTTCAAAAGAAGGAATTTGTGGGATTGAATGTCTATTTAGAAATAAAAGCAGCAAAATATTGGGATGAAGGTTCAATCGATGTTGCAACTTTTGGGGATAGTAAATCGCTCATATTGAATCATCCTTCAATCATCTTTTAAGTAGATCTACAAGTTTTTTATAAAATATCTCATTTCAATATATTTTTTAAAATAATTTAGAATATTTTAGATTCATATTTTGACTCAACCATATGGATCAATATGGTGAATACGGGCTTTTTTCAAATAATTGAATTCTTCTAGGTTACTTGAAGACAAGAAAAAAACGAAATTCATTTCAATAAGAAAATGAAGAATCTTCAAACCAATAATCTAATCTAGATGAAAAAAGAAAAAGGTGAAAAAAATGAAAAACATGAAAAAATGGTTAACAAAGATATTATTTTTAATCAGTTTAATTGGTGCAATATATTTAATTTTCAAAGATATCCATTTAGGAGTGATATTACTAATCCTTCCAGTTTTTATTTCGCTAAATGGAATGATTAAGATACTGAAAAGAAATTGGAACAAGAGGTTTGTTTCCAAAAAGTATTCGAATTTATATAAAAGCAAGTATACCAGACAAAGCAATTATAATGTAGGGAAAAAAGATGATGAATTATTAAATATGTACGATGTTTCTTCTTAATTAGAGGAAGAATAATGACAACAATTAACACAATTTTTTTTTCTACCCAGTTTGGAGATTTAGAATATTATCAAGTTTCAAATCCTGATCAAGATTATGGAATCATCTTCATTCACGGGTTAGCGCAGAATAAAGAATGGTTTAAAGCACAATATTTAGAATATAATCTAAATGATTATTCATGGATTGTTCCTGATCTACTGGGCCATGGTAAATCAGATAAACCAAAGCAGGAACATCTGTATTCTATGAAAAATCAAGCTATAATGCTTCATGATCTCTTAATTGAAGTAAAAATGAACCATGTTGTGATTATTGCTCATTCAATGGGAGGACCTATTGCGATCTCCTTAATTGAAGAAATATTAAATACTCAGAATCAAAAATCTATCAATATTGAAGTGTTAGGATTATTTTATCTTGAGGGAAATTTAGATAAGGGAGATGCTTCCTTTTCTTCCACAATTGCAAGATATTCATTGGATGAATTTGAAACAGATTTTGAGTCTTTTTTGCAAGATCTTGTTACAAAATGGGGTTCATCAGCTGAAACTCAAAGTTATTGTTATAAACTCAAGTCAATGGGCCCCTATCCATTGTGGGCTTCATGTAAAGATTTAGTACGTCTTTCTAATAGTAATAAATTATTACCAAGATTGCAAAAATGTCTTAACTTTCCTGTTTATTTTGTATTTGGAGAAGATAATAAAGGATTTTATTCTTCCGAAGTTTTAATTAAAGAATCTAAATTGCCCATTATTTTTATCCCAAAAGCTGGTCATGGTTTACATTTGGGGAATCCTTCGGATTTTTGGCAAATTATCAAAGAATTGATTTCAAAAATGATATGATTACATAAAAAATTTAAAAAAAAAATTGGGTATTATGTTTGGTTTCAATATATTTGAGGAATAAGTTTGTATTTTACTTTGAGTTCTTACTTATTTAGTGCTTTTGAATTATATTAATTTATAACAGCAACAATTGTTATTATTTTGGTTGTATTTAGTTAATTTTTCTTTTACTAGTTAAAGTTAAAAAATTGGTACTATGCAATTTATGAATATCTAAAGATTTTAAATTTGACCAATTTCTTTATATTTCTACTCTCATTTATCATTTTACTATCAGTGGTGTAAATTGTGTATTTTTCTTCTTTATTTCGGGCTAGCGTAATAGTTAAAGAATCACATGCTGAAAGAATCTTGATATTACTGTATTGAAGCCTTCCAGCTCTGATATATGTATTAATATCGGGTTCAATTACGATTATCTTTAAAGTTCGTAAAAATGAGAATATTATACTGGTGATTTCATCTTTTCTATATATTAATGATAAATGTTTAGCAACTTCTAAAAGAATAGGTTTAGTCACATAACCTTGGAGATCTCCTTCATCAGATAATTCATCTAATAGTATTTTTTTTTCATCTCGAGATTTTTTCCCAACTAAAATAGTTATTACTCCTGTATCAAGGATTACTTTTTTCTTCATTATTAGATATTACTCCTCTCTTTTAATGCCTCATTGAATTCTCTATTTTCTACATCAATCTCAGATTCGTGTTCTTCTTCAATTTTCTTTATTATCTCAGATGTATCTAAATTCCAATCCTGTTCTTCTCGGATATCATAAAGTGGAATGATTTTTACAATTCCATCTTCTTCTATTACCATAAACTCTTTTCCATCTTCATAACCTAGTTTCTTGCGGATCTTTGATGGAATAGTAACCATTCCGCGATTTGTCATAGTCACTATGAAATTATTATTCATTGTAAGTAAAATAAGAAAATGCTAATAAAAAAATGTTTTCACATGTAATTTCCTTAATTTCAATTATTTTTTAAGATTTAGAGGATAATTGAGTAGAAATAAAAAAAACAAAATTGATCGAAATCTGACGGGTTTGATTATCGGTTATCCAACTAAATTGCTGATTGAACCCGTTCTGATTGTTTTTTTATTATTTTTTCATGATATCTTAACAATTCTAAGCGATATTGATTGAAATCCATTATAAAATAGTTAAAAAAATTGGGAAATCCAGCTACAAATCCCGTCACTAAAATTTAGTGAATTTCCCTGCTTAATACTCATCAAAATAACCACTAATCCGCCAACCATTACACCAATACCATCAGATTATCCAATAATCCGCCTATATATCAATAATCCCGTAAAATCTAGCAAACGAAAGATGCGAGTTATTCTCGGTCAGTGGTCATCTAAACCTATGTTCAGATAATCGTGGTATCAAAATATATTTTTTAATATATTTTAGGAAAAAGCTTGTATTTTACTTTTTTTCGGTATTCTTCATAACCTTCTAATCCCTCGATTAGCATTTCCTCTTCATATTTAATCCGGATCACAAGAATAACTATAAATAAAGCTGCTGGGATCAAACCATACCATGAACCTAGCGCCAAAGTTAACCCAAAACCCATTAATAGAAATCCTGTATACATGGGATGACGTACTATTGCATAAGATCCAGTATCGACTACCTTATGTCCGCTATCTTTTCGAATATCCAAAACCTTGGATGCAAAAGCATTATCCAGCATGCTTCGATAAAGAATATAGAAAGACACACCCAATATCAAAAATCCAATAATTTCAATAACAATGTGGACATCTGACCATCCATTTCCTTCATCAAATCCTGGTATTAAAAATAACACAAGAAAATTAATAGATAGTAAGGGAAGAATCCATTTGTCTGCACCTTCTGCTTTGGTAAACCCTGATTTTTTTGCATTCATCCGATTTCTTAACACTTGAGGATTTTTCTTGTTCAATATTAAAATTTGAGCTAGCATAAATATATAGAAAAATATTAGATAAGCCCATGCTTCAATCCAATCCCATCTCTTAGCGGGTAGAAATAGGAAGGGAAGTTGGAATATTATTGAAAATAATGATAAAAATATCATTAAAGTAGTGTTTAAAGGTTTATCTTGGTTATCTGTTTGTTGGTCGGTTTCATTCATTTTTTTCACGTCTTATTTGAATTTTTAAAAATATAATATTTTACTGTAGAGATTAAAAAAAAATAATAATAAATTCTAACCAAAGTTCTTTTCTCTAATTACTTGCGCTAATTTCAAAGTTTTTACGTTGTGGAGTGGTCCCAAAGTTATTTATAAATCAAAAATTTCAGTAATAATTGCTATAAGATGCGGATTTCCATTGATTGTTAATATTTCTCCCGTTTTACTATATTCAATCAACCGATTCCATACTTCAGGGGAAGTTCTGACCTTCTCCGAAAATTTGGTTAATTTTTGCTGTGCTAAATACGAAGGTCCTTTAATGACATAACAAGCAGTAAATGGTTCGAGTGGTTTTAAAAGAATTATATTATCCCCCATTTTAACACGATCCACTGATTTTGAAAAGAGTTCCTTACTAAACACGTTAAAAGCAGAGATAAAACCACTAAATATATTTTGTTCTGCCCATTTATCCAGAAACGGGAATTTTATTAATGGCATCCCTCCTTTAGTTATAATTGAAAGGAAAATCGGTTTTTCTGATATCAATTCTTGTTGATCGGGTGCTCTTATTCTAATCATAGAATTCATTTGTTCATTTAATTTAGCATATCCAAAGCGCTCGACCATGGAAATTTGATTTTGATTTTTATGTAGACTTTCCCAGATATCTAAATGATTGAGAAGTTCATCATGTTCGGCAGAAATTTTCATTGCCAATAATTGTAACCCTTTTTCTTGAGCAATGTGTTGAGCTTGTGATAAGAATTGTTGAGCTTCCTTTAATTTGAATTGGATTAATGCTATTTTAGCTTGCAAAAGATATGTTTTTGCAATTAATTTGTAATTATATTGTCGTTCTTCAAGATAAAATAATTTGTCTATAATTGGTTGAATTTCTTTTAAAACTTCAGGATCATTTGTAATTGAAAGCTCATGTAGAAGTAATTCACACCAATTAAGCAATACAATTATTGTTAATTGGAAATCTGTGCTTCCATTAGTTATAAATTCCTTAAAAATATCTTCAGATTTAACTTTATCCCGCATTCTAGTGCTCTTTTTTAGTATTAAAGCTTTTGCAACTTGAAAATATTCATCAATTACATTAAATTTGGTGTGATATTGGATATACAATTCTTCCAAATTGGAAAAAACCTCACTTAATTTCTCACTATAATCCATTTCAATATATAACATGGTTAAATATAATAGAACGTATCCTACTTTACCAAAATTTTGAATTTTGTGAAAAATTTTTAAACTTTTTTCATAATATTCCTCTGTTCCTTTTAAATCACCTTGCGTATATAGCATCTCTCCAATATTAGCCATGCTAGTTGCAATCATATATTTATAATTAATTTCCTCAGCGATTGCCAGGGATTTTTTTAGGTACATTAGTGATTTTGGTTCATCCTCTGTAAAGCTAAATAAAATCCCAAAACCATTATAAACTGTAGCAATTCCACGTTTGCTGCCAATTTCTTCATATAATTCTAGGCTTTCTTTAAAATAATCCAATGTCTTGTCTAATTGACCATCATGGAACATAATCCGTGCAATATTTACAAAATTATCTGCTAACTTTTGTTTATCGTTGTTTTTTTTAAAGATTTTCGAACTTTCATTAAAAAATTTTAAAGCTTGGGTTAAATCGCTTTCAATGATTGAAAAATAATGCCCTTTAGAAAGAGAAATATCACCTAATTTTGGTTGTAATACAACTCGGTTCTCTTCAAATAATTTTTCTGTTTTCCCCATTAATTCAAAAAATGTTTCCTTTTCTCCCTTTGCAGTTGCTTTTTCTGCTTTTAGAAGTAGAACATCAATTAATAAGCATATATCATCTAAATTCTGACTTATTTGGAAAGCTAAATCCAATGATTTAAGTTCTTTGTTGTATTCACCTATAATATTATATATTTTACTTTTAAGAATATAGATAGAACAATATTCATTTGGAGAGATTTCTTCTCTTTCTTCTAATTTTGTTAGTACCTCAAGAGATTTCATTACATCACCTAAATTGAATAATTTTTCTGCAACACTAAGATTTATTTTATCAAAATTCTCCAAGATGTTTTTTCCCCCTTGATTTTCATATTAAATATATTTGTTTATAAAAGGAAATGTTTTTTCTAATTATAAACTACTTCATTCACAGCAAAATGGGAATAAAAGCTTTCCCAATCAAATCACCATTTTATTTTTTTCCGATAATATTCTATAAATTTATTAAATGATTTCTATATCAAAAATTTCGGAAATAATTGCTTTAAGATGCGGATTTCTTTTGGGTGTTACGATTTCCCCCGTTTTACTATATTCAATCAACTGATTCCATATTTCAGGAGTAGTCCTGACCTTGCTCGAGAACCTAGTTAATTTTTGCTGTGCTAAATACGAAGGACCTTTTATGACATAGCAAGCAGTAAATGGTTCAATCGATTTTAAAAGAATAATATAGTCCCCCATTTTAACACGATCCACCGATTTTGAGAAGAGTTCTCTGCTAAACACATTAAAAGCTGAGATAAAACCGCTGAAAATGTTTTGTTCTGCCCATTTATTCAGAAATGGAAATTTAATTAGTGGCATCCCACCTTTAGTTATGGCTGAAAGAAAAATCGGTTTTTCTGATATTAATTCTTGTTGTTCAGGTGCTCGTATTCTAATCATAGAATCCATTTGTTCATTTAATTTAGCATATTTTAAACGCTCGGCCATGGTAAATTGATTTTGATTTTTATGTAAATTTTCCCATATATCTAAATGGTTAAGAATTTCATCATGCTCAGCAGAAATTTTCATTGCCAATAATTGTAAACCTTTTTCTTGAGCAACTTGTTGAGCTTTGGATAAGAATTGTTGAGCTTCCTTTAATTTGAATTGGATTAATGCTAATTTTGCTTGTAAAAGATATGTTTTTGCTATTAAATTGTAATTATATTGCTGTTCTTCAAGATAAAGTAATTTGTCTATAATTGGTTGAATTTCTTTTAACACTTCTTGGTCATTGGTAATTGAAAGTTCATCAAGAAGTAATTCACACCAATTAAGCAATGCAATAATTGTTAATTGGAAATCTGAGCTGCCTTCAATTACAAATTCCTTAAAAATTTCTTCAGATTTAACTTTATCATGCATTCTTGTACTCTTTTTGAGAATAAGTGCTTTTGCAACTTGGAAATATTCATTAATATCTTTAAATTTGTTGCGATGTTGGATATATAATTCTTCAAAATGAGAAAATGTCTCTTTTACTTTCGCATTATAATCCATTTCAATATATAACATGATTAAATATAATAGAACATACCCCATTTTACCAATATTATGAAGTTCTTGAAAAATTCTTAAACTTTTTTTATAATATTCCTCAGTTCCTTTTAAATCTCCCTGCGCATTTAACATCTCTCCAATATTAACCATGCTAGTTGCAATCATATATTTATAATTAATTTGCTTCGCGATTGCTAGACATTTTTTCAGGTACATTAGTGATTTATGTAAATCCTCTGTATTACTATATAAAATTCCAAAACCATTATATATTGTAGCGATTCCAAGTTTATTGTCAATTTTTTCATTTATTTTTAAACTTTCTTTAAAATAATCCATCGCCTTATCTAATTCACCCTTATGGAACATAACCTTTGCAATTTCAATAAAAATTTCAGCCAATTTTAGTTTGTCGTTATTATTTCTATAGATTTTCAAACTTTCATGATAACATTTTAGAGATTGGGTTAAATTTCCTTCAATGGTCCAAAAATAATGTCCTTTAGAACGAGAAATATCACCTAATTTAAGTTGTAATTCAACTTGATTCTCTTCGAATAACTTTTCTGTTTTCTTTATTATTTCAAGAAATGTTTCCTTTTCTCCCCTTGTTATTGCTTTTTCAGCGTTTAAAAGTAAAACATCAATTAATAAGCAAGGATCGTTTAATTCATGACATTTTTGGAATGCTAAATCTAATGATTGAAGTTCTTTGCTGTATTCACCAATAATATTAAATATTTTACTTTTAAGAATATAAATAGAACATTGTTCTTTTGGAGAGATTTCTTCGCTTTCTTCAAATTTTGTTAGTACCTCAAGAGATTTTATCACATCCCCTAAATTGAATAATTTTTCTGCATAATATAGGTTAATTTCATTATTATTTTCCAAGATGTTTTATACCCCTTGATTTTCGCATGAAATATGTTTGTTTATATAAGGAAATATGTTTTCTAAATTATAGACTACTTCCTTCACCGCAAAATGGGAATAAAAGCTTTCCCTATCAAATCACTATTTTGCTTTTTTTTTGATAATATTTATGTAAATTTATTAAATTACATTGGATTGTTCATTTCTTTAATTATCTGCTTATCGATCATTTTCGTTGAGAGAAGTTTTATAAATTTGTATTTTAGATCATTTTCCGAGATTATATAACGGGTTTTTTTGTTTTTTTTTATTAAGATAGATAATACCGATTTTCCAAATTTTTGTGCAGAAATTCCATTATGTTGCCCCTGTTCAATAAGCTTTTTTCCAAAATTTAATCTTTTTTCTTCAAATATTGAACCTTTAAGATTTTTTTTAAGAGATTTAATACTTTCAATACCTTTATCAAAAAGCTTAGTTTGGACAAATCCTGGTTGAATAATTATTACATTCACACCAAAACCAGAGAGTTCACATCTTAATGAATCTGTATATCCTTCAAGAGCAAATTTACTGGATGAATATGGTCCAACAAATGGTGTAGCAAGAAAACCATTTATACTTGAAATCATAATTATTCTACCTTTAGATTCTAATAATATAGGAAAAAATTTCCGTGTAACCCGATGAACACCAAGTAGATTAACATTAAATTGATTTTGTAGATCTTCATCAGATAATTCCATCAGTGGTCCTGGTATACTTATCCCTGCATTATTAATTAATGCGAACAAGCCTGTTCCTTGTTTATGAATTAATGAAAAAGCTTCTTCTATATCGTTATTATTAGTAACATCAAGTTTTATACTAGTTACATTCTTAATTTTGGCAAGATCATCCAGATTTTCTTTTTTCATGGCACATGCATAAACTCTAAATCCCTCTGAAGATAAAACTTAAGTTATCCCCCTACCAATTCCAGAACTTGCCCCTGTGACTAAGACCCATGCTTTAATTTTGATCCCACATCCTATTCAATTGAAATACAATCTATTTCTTTTCAATTCTAACTTGCTTTTGTGAAAGAATGTCGTTTATCCTAATTTCAGCAATATCACCGCATATACTGCAAACTCTTCTAATCAGGATAATATATTCTGTATCGGGATGATTTTCGTAAATCCTATCCTTTACCTCTGAAGCATACTCCTTAATTTCTTGAACTAATTTCCATAATTTTAGACTATCCGTTCTCTCAAAATAATCTTGAATTGTTATATAAAAATTCCACATTTTATCTAAATGCTTAAGAACAAATTCTTTTTCGACAATTTCTTGCATTTTTAAAAGATTTGCTAATTTAACTATATAATCTCCGATCCTTTCTATTAATCTTGTCATTTCTGAATAATGCAAGCATTCTACAGCATTAATACTCACAATTTGACCCAAGGAAGGATGTCTAAGAATTTGATGAACATACCTTTCAACTGCATATCTATGCTCATCAATTTGATCATCTTGTTTTATTAATTCGTCAATTAATTCATCGGGATTATCAAGTCCATCAAATTCTTCAACTAACTCTTTGTAATTATTAATCATAAGATTGATTTTGGATAATAATTGCCTATTTAAAATTCTAATATCTATCTCTTCAAAATGCTCTTCGACAACAATTTCATTGATAGTTTCGCTGATAACAACCATTCCGTATAATTTTCTTGTCATTTTATGAATACGATTTTGCATTACCATTGGAATTTTTGTTCTCTTTTTGAAATGAACAGAATTATATCCAATAATATATGCTGTTAGATATAGATTAAAGAGATAGTTTAAATATTCTTCTTTTTTCAAATTTCCATGATTTTTTGCAATATCATAGTCTAAATCAATTACAAATGATTTAGTGGGATACGCACTTTGACTGTTAAACTTTAGAAGTAAAGAATCATCTTCAAGCTGTTTCATATAGATTCTTTTTGATTTCTCAATTTCATATCGCGTGCATAAAGCTTTCGGTAGATAGACATAAAAAGATCCTTTAACACTTTGAACCTTTTTTTGTTCAAATTTATCATAATTTTGCAAATTTCGACTCATATATTTAGCCCTCAGTTATTTAATTCAAGACTGCTATTTGATATAGTATGGATTCTTTTGCAATAATAATTTTGCTATTGTAACCATATGATCTTTATTTCATATTTTTATTAATTACTAAGAAAAGAAAGAAAGGCGATTTCGAACGTGAAATTTCATTTTTCTGATTTAATTGTATAGTTAAAAACTAAGATTTCATTAATTTTGCCACGTTTTGAAGCATCTCTATTGATTGCCCGTTTTGCGGTTACTGATAAAATGTTATAATCTTGATATAAGTTTAAAATGAAATCAGTATAAGAATTGCTCAATAAAACCTTACATCCCCGTTCATCCAATTCATCGAAGACTTTTTTTAAACTCTCCTGTTCTTTCTTTCCGAATTTTTCCTTGGTATAACCTGTAAAATTAGCAGTTTCAG
>JAUWPK010000289.1 GCA_030611625.1 Promethearchaeum sp.
GATCAAATTTATTAATTATTATATTTATAGATGCATTTGGTGAAAAATCTGCAAGTTCCCCTTTAATCTCTTGAAAATATGTGATAGAATCTGTGAAAGTGTCTTGATCCTGAAAATCAATTACATAAAATAGCTCCTCTATCCCAACAAAATAGTTTTTTGCTTTTTTCTTGTAATTCTCGCGGTACTTTAATTGACCTCCAAAGTCCCACACTATTATCTTTTTTTTAAAAAATGCTAAGTTAGATCGTTCGATTCCCTTTGTGGGCTTTAATGTTGTGAGAGATTTAAATTCTCTTTGAAGTGTGAGTATTAAAGATGTTTTCCCGCCGTTTGCAATACCTAATAGTACAATTTTTTCTTCCATTTTTCTACCTCTAATTATATTTGTACATAATTCGTTTTTTCCTAATAAAATATCCTTTTCTTTTTTTCCCTATTATTTTATTGCCATTCCGACAATTTTCAGATATATAGTCTGTCTGATTAAATTCATGAATCAAAGAAATTTTTTTAAATAAATTATCTTTTCTATTATATATATTTCGACAAAATTCAGATTGATTTATCTATTTTGAAAAATGTTTAGATATCAATTTTTCTGTATTTTTATTTTATTTTATTTTGAGGATTCTTCAGAATTTCTATGTAGTTCACAATTTTGATTTTTTAGTTTATATAAAGCTTAAACCACTGCTTCAAACCAAAAATGTTAAAAATATCAATATTTTTCCTATAATTAGCAAAGATTAATTTGCACAGAAAAAATTATAATCGATTATATTGGTAATTAATTATGAAAAAAACTAAACTATTTCTTGTAGTACTATTATCATGGCTTTCACTTTCTTCGGTTGTTCCAATCAATGCATCCGCAGTTAGATGGCCAGTAAAAGAAAATTCATTCACCCTTATGCCCAATACTATTGGAAAATTTTCTATAAAGGATAATGATGATTTTAATGTGATCTTTACTATAAATATTACTTCTCTATCTGATTCTCCCGCAAACGTTACAATGATTTTGTTTAAAATGATTTTATGGATTAATCATAGTAATGAAATTGATTATCTATATGATCACAGTGTTATTACTCCTATTGAAAATTTAACTGATACTCCTAATGTTGAAGATTTCTATGTAATAGAGCATATGTTTTATGAAGATGACAGATTTTATCCTGGTTTTATTAATATGGCTACCTTTAGTTGGGTAAATATTGATGTAACGGTTGAAAGAGAGGAAATTGGTAGAGTAGCATATTATTTTGCAGGTTTCGTTACAGTCATATTTGCAGGAATAATATTCTTTGTATTAAAGAAAAGACGCGATTTATTAGGAGTATGTGCTGAAGAAGTACCTCGAGAGATTCCTCTAGATTCTGAGTAAAAATATTAATTTTCAGTTAAAAAAATATTCAGTATTTTTTTCCATTTTTCTAAAATTTTATTTATTTTTTCAAATAATTCTTTATCAGAAATCGCAGAATAAATATAGAGGTATCCTTTGTTAGTATTAATTTTATTATCTATATTATGCTCCACACACCGTTTATTAAATTCTGTCAAAGAAACCGATTCACGTATTACTAATTCTTTTTCAAGGAGAACTTTCAAATGCTTTTGTATAATACTTCTTTCGGAATTAGTGTTATCAACTAAATTTTTAATACAGGAACCTGATTTTTGTTTTAAACGTAAAGTTAAGAAACAATTTAATTGTTTTTTTGTTAAATCAAATATTGCTTTAAGAGTATTAAAGACAAGAGGATTTTCTTCTACCTCTACTAAAGAACGGCTTATTGATACATTCATAATTATCCCGTTAATTTTGTTATGGAATTAAAAAATTTAATATACAATCAGAAAAATAAATTATTTCGAAAATAATTTATCATTTATTCTGAAATTTTTTTTAGAACTGATTCAATAATTTGTGCAAATTGTGCCTTGGGGGCCATACCTACCTGGCGGTGCACCAATTTTTTGTTTTTAATGAACAAGGTTGTTGGAATTCCTGTTACTTGGAATTGTTGTGCAATTGATCCATAATTATCAACATTTAGCTTTGAGAAAACAACGTTTTTTCCTTCTTTTAGATATTCTTTTTGAAGGGCTTCAAAGGCTGGACCAAAAGCCTTACAGGGTCCACACCATGGGGCCCACATATCCACTATTATTAAACTTTCTTTATAATCATTGACTATTGTATTAAAATGATCAACAGATTCAATGTTAACTACATCTTCTGGAAGGGTAACAATATTTTTGTTTACCATTTCTGCCATTTTTTTCTGGCGGATTGCTTCAATTTCGCTATCGTTTGACATAATGTTTCACGTTATTTATTTTTAGGATTTTTTTTTCACACAAATGGTTGTGCAAATTTGTTCATCTTAAATATAAAAGGCTTCGTTCATATTTAAAGGTTGAGTAAAAATTTTGCACAAATAAGAAAATTTTTTTCCTTTCTTTAACTAATCATTTTTAATGGATATTACTAATAATGCATGTGAATTTATCAACACAGAGAAATCGACGTTAAATTATGAACCTGTTGTGTTAATATTTGAACGAATTTATCGTGGATGATGTGGTGTCAGTAAGGCAGTAACCGCTTCATTAGTTGACAAAAAAATGCTGGTAAACGAATCAGAGTATATTATTGAAAATGGTTCAAAATGTCTTATTCCTGTATGGATTGAAAAGAATTTACAATATTTAATTGATAAATCAATTATCGATGTCGCGGGCTGGTCAACATTTAGACGCTTGATGGTAGTTCCGACATATTCCTCATGAGATGAAGCAAGTTTAAAAACTAAAGGAATTTGCAGATCACAAAGCCGTTTGAGGGGAATTAACCGAAAACAATAAAAATTCATTTTTTGAATAATTAATATAGGTGAGTGGAAAATATGGATTCTGAACAAAAAACCTTTGAAAAAGGATTATCATTGTATTCTAAAAGGAAATATCAAGAATCTCTGAAATTTTTTGAATCTTTGACGGATCCCTCCTTTGAAATGATGAAATTCTATCATATCGGTTTAGTAAAAATACAAATGGGGCAATTGGAAGAAGGTTTGAAAGAATATAGGAAAATTCATGAAATAAATCGCATAAATCAGGGTGTTGAATATGACAAATTCATGTACAGCCTTTATATCAATATGGGTTCAACACTGCAAGTGCTAGCGAAGAAGAAAGGGAAAGAACTTTATAACGAGGCAATTTCATGCTATAATTATGCTCTCCAAATTGAAAATCACGATGCTCGAGTTTGGAACAATTTAGGAAATGCATACCTTGAATGCGAAAAATATCTCGATGCTATAAAAAGTTTTCATAAAGCAATAGAACTAGATGACGAATATCCCGAAGCACATTACTCCATTTCCTTAGTCTATGAGTCAATGTCTCAATATAAAAGCGCAATTGAACATTTGGAAACTGCTTTAAGATGGAAAAGTCAAAATAAGATAATTCTCAACCGTTTGGCAGGATTATGTTTTGGAACAGGAGATTTTACTAAAGCAAAGAATTATTTGGAGCAAGTTTTATTAATTGATTCCAAAGATCCCACAGCTAATAAAAACATGACTCTTGTTCTCTACAATATGAAAAAATATGAAGAAGCATATCAATTTTACAAAATTTTTATTGATTTAGACCCAGATTTTCGAGATCCCGAAGTTGAAGGGATCTTTAATGATTTAAAAAATCGTGTGAATAAAAAATATCAATAAAATAATAGGGATTGAAATTTTATTTCTAATTATGGGAACTGATCTTGATCTTCATGATTTTTATTATATCAAACAATGCGAATAAACAGGCGATTGAATTAAATAATATGAGTGAAAAATTCCAAAAATCTAAAAAAAATAATAATACACTGCACGGTTTCAACCGTTCCACTCTCCACTCTTTCCTAATTGAATACTACACTCATTTTGATAACTATTACATGCCCTTATCTCTAACGCCCAGAGGGATGAAACTTCTTAACGATTGTTTGAACCACGAAGTTTATTGCGCCAACAACCCCTTAGAGTTTGTAAGAAATTTTCTCCTCGAATCATCTCGCCTTGCCGATTTGGATTTGCAACTTGAAAACCATAGTGTTGATTATTTTATCAACAACGGAATAGTCGATTATCCGCCTAACCAAAATTGGGACGAGAATAAGGTTCCCGAATTTTATGAAAAGGAAAACTGGATTTATGCATTATCTCTGGAGGAGCAACTTTTTGTCCCATCCAATATCGACCGTTTGCGCGAATTCTACCTAAAAAGCCCAACCGAACTAGCACTACAATATCGCTCTAACCCTAAATCGCTCCCGAAGGATCAAATCGAGCGTTTAATTCACGAAGCTGATCACGGGACTCTAAAAATTCTCGAAGATGATGAATATTCGAATCTGCAGCCCAACGATCCCGTAATTGTCCAAATATCCAATAAATTCTCCGTAAATATAAAAAAAGGAAAAATCTTCTTATAAAAAAAATAATACCGAGAGAAAACCCCCCAAGAATATCGATTAATGAAGATAAAGTAGTTAATGAATTGATTCAAAGCGTTGCGGTTAATTAAAATGGGGATTAAAAATATAGGGATTTCCCAAATAAAATCAATAATCTCAAATAATAGGAATTTTAATTCTAATTATGGGAACTGATCTTGATCT
>JAUWPK010000273.1 GCA_030611625.1 Promethearchaeum sp.
GTAGACAGGCGTTCCAGGGTTGGTCGGATCGGAAATATCAATGATCGCCAATCCACCAGTATGATCCGCCACGTAAGCGTAATCCCCGCTAACATAAACACCATATGCATATCCAGTCGTATCCTCGTAGTAAACATAGGATTCTTCTGGAATTTGTTGGGTAAATTCCTTCGTTGAACTCTCATCATTTGTAACAATTGTTTGGTTGCTCGTTGGTAAAACCGTTGTTATTGATATCGCTAAAATGAGAGAAATCGTAATTAAAAATAATCGATTTTTTATTTTATTTATTTTTTCTAGATTTTTTATGGTTAAATGATTAAAAAAGGCCATGAACATACATTTGTTTATCTTATATATAACAGTTTTGGAAATGATCCGTGATTTTCATATAATACGATACTCTTTGGTATTATAGATAGGTTTTTTGATTTGTTTCTTTTAGTTGTAATTGGTCGAGATTCTCCACTGCTTCGACTTAAACCCATTTTCAAACCTTCTCCGATTTTTATCCAACAATAGTGGAACAAGTACACAAAGAAATATCTAAAGAAGGGTAAGATGGAAAAAATAGAGAATAATTTCAAATATATCATTGTTTATTGAACGGAAAAGTGCTGCGTAAATTATCATTAAGGTAGTATTTCAAAAAAAACTGATGTAAATAGGTGAAAAAATGATACCTCAAACGCTCACTGCAATTTTAATAAGTCTTCCATTAATCGTTATGTAAGCCAAAAAATAAAAAATAGCCGAGTTATTCTCGGTTAGTGGTCATTTGAATCTAGATGCAGATGATCATGCTTTTAGATTTTTTTCTAAATTTTTTCCTTATCCAGCAATTTCTTGAACATAAATACTTCTTGGATATTCATCTAAAACAAATAATTGGGACCATCCCGCAGCTGGTGCAATAGCCGAGCTCCAAAAAATTGAGATTGAATAAGTTCCTGCAGGTAAAATTCCTGTTTCAAAAAAAATATGCGTATTACATGGTACCTCCCAATCTGTACCTAAAGCAGAATTTATACCTGCGTATATAGCAGTTGTTCGATTTCCGACTCCTAAAATATCAAGTGTTATGTTATATTTTGTATCTCCCATAAATGTCGAACCCAACCGTAGCATTAATGCTCCATCAAATACAACATTCAATTTAGAATTACCACTCGTAGTTATATTTAGTCCTGTATCAGGTATTTTTTCATAAGCAAATACATTCCAAAAAATATTTGCGGCAGTTTGCGACTCATTATTTTTTGTCTGCAATATAATTCCTTCAGCATTTAGATCTTCAGTTTTTGTATAACCATCTAAATCTTCTTCTTCTAAATAACCATCTAAATCTTCTTCTTCTAAATAAATTGATAAATCTTCATTCAGATTAGGAAAAAGTAATGGAAGACCAAAATATCCCCCTGCTCCAACAAGTATTAGTGTTATAAAAACACTCCCCATAATAGTTACATACGTTTTAGCCAATTTTTTCACCAATTTTAAAATTGATATTACTACATTGGGGAAACTGTTTAATATATCTTTTTCTAATGCTCTAAAACAAATCGAATAAAAACCATGAAATAGCAAAATAAAAAACAGAAATAAAAGCATAATTACGCAATCTAACCGCTGATTTTTAAATTATCATTGGAATTTATCCAACATCAAAAGCTGAGGAGGAAACATTAATTGAGCAATTTGGAAAAGACTATATTGAATATCAACAAGAATTTGATATGTTTTTCCCAAAATTTAGGAGATCAACAAAAAAAAGATGTCTTGAAAAAAAAAGAAGATCTTTAGATAATTCCTTGAAGTAAAGAAACAAACGAATCGATTCGTTCACGTAAAAGGTGTTCTCCTTTCTTGGGTGTCATTAAAATTAGGAAAAGCGCTTGAGCAGCTCGCTTAATTCGGAATTGATCTGTATAAAATCGCTTGTTACCGCGCTCAATTACCATAGATTGCTCACCTTGAACGTCGTTTTCAAGTGAGTCGTTTAAAGTCAGAAAATAAGGAGTTGATTTGGTTAGTATTTGCTTTGATTCTTCATTCTCAAAATACTGCCCTATTACCAAAGAATTCGAATCTAAGACTAATATGGAATTACATTCATCTAGAGATTCCGCAAATTCTTGAATTGTCTTATCTAATAGCTCGGATTGCGGAAATATTTTTAGTAAAAGATCAGAAAATGATGAAATTATTGTCC
This sequence comes from Promethearchaeum sp., assembly GCA_030611625.1. Classification (GTDB taxonomy): domain Archaea; phylum Asgardarchaeota; class Lokiarchaeia; order Sigyniarchaeales; family Promethearchaeaceae; genus Promethearchaeum. Next base: position 2,213 of record JAUWPK010000273.1, read on the forward strand.
ATAAATCATAAATTGTAGTATTCGAAAAACTCACGTTGAACTCTTCTTCAACAATATTACGAATTTCATCTTTCAATTGTGAGATAAGACCTTCTAAATGAATGCCCTCGTTTTTTGCGTAAGTTGGATCATATTTATGGAAGAAAATGTATATTAACGGTGAAATTTCTAATTTTCTGAACTCTTTAATTACATCTGAAAAATAGGAGATCGCTTCTTCCATTCGTGATCTTTCTTGAATGTCGATAACATATATACAAACGTTGGATCTATCGAAATACTTGGTAGGTTCCTTTAAATAAGCGATGCGATATTTTTCTTGGCCACCTAAATCCCATTCACTGATATCTCGTCCTAGGTACTCGAAAATTTTGCGTTGTGCTTGTCTAGTCGGTTTTAGCATAGCGATTTGAGAGATTTCTTTTTGAAGGACTTTAATAATGCTTGTTTTTCCAGAGTTATCAAGCCCTGTGAATAGGATCTTTTCGGAAATTTCCCGATTTTTATCCTTTTTAATAATAAGCGTTTTTTCGAGATCGTACTTAATTTTCTTTTTTTTCTCTGGAATTTTCTGTTCTGGATTCTGCTCTATTTCAATTTTTTGTTCAAGCATAGTATGAATTTCCCCCACACTATAAAGTAATGGTATTATTCCCCTAAAAATTATTCGCTATTCCATAATTACATATTGATAAAATTTTTTGGGAAAGGTTTAATCAAAATGCATTTTCAAATATTGAGCACTTTGAACAAGATTTTATTATCACCGATAATCTTTGGGAATTTTTATTAACATAAAAGGAAAAAAAAAACGGATATATAAAATAATGGGATCATTTTGTTGACATTTAAAATAATGGAATTTATATGTTGATTTAATTTTTAATTTTATTAAAGTTTTAAGAGACATTTTACAAAATCAATTGCATCTTCAGGTGTTTGGGCGCTGTAAATTTTATCTTTTCTTTTATTGTCTATTTTCTTATCTGCCAATTTGGTCGACCATCCACCAGTAGTGCTTAATGAAATAATCGGTTTGGCAATTTTCCATGCATAAGCAATTTCGCTTAATGTACCGCTCTCTCCAGCTATTGTAATAATTACGTCTGCAGTTGATACTAAGATTAGGTTTCGTGCTTCGCCTATCCCAGTTGGAACGATTAAATCAACATAGCGATTAGCTGATTTTTTATCTAAACCAGGAATAAATCCAATTGTAAAACCCTTAGCAGATTTTGCCCCTTTACAAACTGCTTCCATAATCCCAAATAAACCTCCGCAAACTAAAGCGAATTTTTCCTGTGCAATTAAACTTCCCAATTTTTCAGCGATTTCATAGATTTTTTCGTTTATTTCTCCAGACCCGGAACCCACAACCCCTATTATTCCTTTATAATTAGCAAACTGAAAGGAATTATTCATATATAATCCTCCAAAAGAATTTCTTCGTTATTTCCATGTTTTATCCGAATTTCCTTTCTTTCATCAACAATTCCAATTTCATAAAAGTTCATATTGGCTTCATGTACTAATCCAATAAGTTTATCCTTCGTTTCATTTTTACCAGATATCAAGAATCCCGATGTTAGAAACATAAAGATGAATTCTTCAGTAGAAAATTGTAAATCATCTGAAATTATGTGCGATTCTAATATTTCTAAATCAATTTCTGCACCTAATTTTGCATATTGCATCATTTGAAATAATGTTCCTAAAATTCCCCCATTAGAAATGTCCTTGCATGCAGTGATGAATTTATTTTCAATCGCTGGTGATAAAAACGATCGTTTATGGTAAAATTCCTTGCTAGTTTTCATTGTAATTGTATTCCAGTAATTCTTATTTATGGGTGATGATTTTCCTTCGTGGTCCCATACAACTGCCAAAAAATCTCCAGATTTTGATCCACCTGCTGATAAAAAATGATCCACTGTGGTTGTTCCAATGATTGTTGAGGAAATTGATAAAGTTGGAGAATCTGTTGTAGTATGACCACGAATTAGAGGTGTTTTAAAAACATTTGTTGCATCTAATACTCCCGCAAATATTTCTTTACCCATTTTATCGTCATTATATGCAATTGTTATACTACATGCCAAAGGAGTCCCACCACAAGCAAAAATATCATCGATTCCAACATAAATCGCTGAAAAACCAGCACCATAAGGAGATTTTTCTATAAAAATTGGTAGAATTGCATCTGTTGTCAGAAGAATTAAATCTTTAGATGTAGGCTTTAATTGAATTGCAGCTGAATCTTCTCCATAGCTTGCATAAATTTGTGAAGATTTATAACCGTAAGTGCTAATATTTTCTAAAATTGGTTTTAATTTTCTTTTTTCTTGAATATTTCTGGAATTATGAAATTTATATATGATTGAGTTTAGGTTCATTTTTATATATTAATTGATTAAATCAATTTTTATGTTTTCTAAAAAATCCAACAATAACTATATATCAAAAAAAATATAGTCACTATATGTTGTAGGGTGTTTTAATGAAAAATAATATAATCTTTCCCTTTGAGAATTTGTTAGTAAAGGGGGCTATTTTCTCTATTTATGGAGATATGGGGCCAGAGGCAGTATTTTTTTATCCATTTCCTAACGATTCTTCGTTTGCTTTACCAGAAATGGAAAATCACGCAGCTAATTTTGAACAAAGAAATTTTATGCAAATAGCTGTAAAAAGTATTTCCTTGCTCCTTGTCGATTATTCTTTTGAAGATGAGAAAAACCTCCATTTAGAAGACGTACATATATTTGGAGTTCTCCCTTATCCTGATATAAATTGTATTGCTCTCACATATTTCACTTATTTTTTTTCTGAAACAAGAAAAAGGTTTATTCCAGTTTCACTTTCGTTACTTGTTCA
>JAUWPK010000076.1 GCA_030611625.1 Promethearchaeum sp.
TTAGAATTGTTGACCTGCTGGTTATTGATGATGAGCATTTGGTTTTAGGAGGATGGTATTATGGTGAAAATTTTCAAGCCAATGATACTTTGGGATATACAACAGGATTAATTATGTTATTAAGTAAAGAACCAACAGAAAACATATATAAGACCGACGCAGTTCACTTTTTTGGTAAATCTAATAAAACTATTGTAGCAACAATGTCTTATGTTCCAACAACAGGAGAATTATATGTCGGTGGTTATAGTAAAGGAATTGTCGAAGGCAAGACTCTTGCTTGTGTTGCTAAATATTCTTCAGTCTATGGAAACACACCAGATCCGGCAGAAGGAACTTTCTTTGAAGAATTATTAGAATTCTTCACGACAAATAATAATTGGGCGGGAATAGGAATTACAGCAGGTTTAGTTTTTGTTTTAACCCTAATCTTCTCTTTGTTAATAAAGGGAAAAAAAGGGAAGAAATGAACAAAACATTGATATATGTAAATGACAATTTGATTTATTTGATATTTTTTTTTTTCTGTTTTTGTTAAGCAGATAAATATGATTTAAGTTATTATTTTATTACTTTTTCAGAATATTGCCGAAACCAGTTTTTAATATCTTCGAATGATTTTTTAACCTGGGCAACATCCATTGTCATTTTAAAAATATCCCCTATTGGGGGTAAAAATTGAAAGTTATTGAAGTTTAGAAACAATACAGCAACTAATGAACCAATGCGCTTATTACCATCAATAAAAAAATGATTTTCCACAATTTCCTTATATAAAATAGAAACACTATCCCAAATTGTTGGAAGTGGATGAAAAGGAATTCCTAATTTGGATTTATCTAACGTAGATTTTAATCCATTAACATTTATTAGGCAATTAGAACTTTCAGAAATATATCTTTTGTAAATTTGGAGAATGAACTCGATTGAAGGAAACCACATATTATTCCCCTAAATCTTTCCATTCCTTCCCATATTTTTCCATAAATGTATCTATAAATGGAAGCGCTTTTTCCACATCTTTTTGAGCGTTATCAATTTCTTTAATAAATTTCTGTCTATAAGTTTCAGCGATAATTGCGCGCATAACCTCAGCATCATTTTGAATTCCAAGATATTCTTTTATCCGATCGAATTTAATTTTAAGGAAATGATCCAAGGTAGCGTGAATTGTTTTTGGATTACTACTCATAGAATAAGTAACAAAGTACATGAAAATAAAGTTTTTTATATCGTTCTGATCGAAAAAGGAAGATTTTGATAATTAATGAAAATATTGCATATTTAGGGAGATTGAAATTTACTCTTTATTTAGGTTTAAAACAAACAACATTTAACTCATATTATGAATAAAAAAAATTTTACTACAAAAAGTATCCTATATGTTCTGGTTAGTTTGTTTACATTTATCTACGTGCTTTTTGAGATAAATTATGAGCAATCAATGCTCGGTATTATAATGACTATTCTTATAGGCTTGTTTCTAACGCAATGGTATTTATTTGTAGGTTTAATCAAATCGAGAGATAAAAAAATTTTAGAAGATGAGGATAAAGATGAAGATAAAGAAGTCGGAGAGAAGAAAGAAGTTGAAGGAGAACTTAATTTCTTCAAACAAAGAGAAGATGGCACTTTACTTCCTCGCTGGCAAATAATAACACTTTCTGCAATAATATCAATATATATAATATCTCTTGGGTTTATCTCTGATGAAAATTTTGATTTTATGGGAGCATTAGTTATTTTCCTTTATATTATGGGTCCTACTGCCTTTCTTTTGATTAAAAAGGGATATTCTCTAGTTCTAACTACATTATGGGTTTGGTTCCCGATAGAATGGAGTTTAATATCCGACACTATTAAAATTGACATTGGATGGCCATTTCCCGCATTGCTTGGATTATTTGCAGTGTTATGGCCTGCAATCATGTATGGAAGGCACATGCCTTGGTATGATTGGAATATAAAGAAATCTGATCTTAAACCTGTAAATATTTCAATTCTGGTTTTAACAATAGTAGTTGTGCCTTTGGGTGTTATTTTCTATTTTCTAAAAATTAATTTTGAAGAATTTGCAGGTAATAGTTTTGGTGAATCACTCGCATTAATACTTATCACATTTGCAGGGATTTTTGTGGTCCAAGGGATTATGGAAGAAACGCTATTTAGAGACATTATTATGAAGCATTGGTATTATGAAATTAAAGAGTTACGGGATTCTAATAAAAAATTTCTAAAGAAATTAGATTATGGAGTGGTTTCAATAATTTTTGGAGGTATTCTAATAATTTCTATTCCATTTTGGGGTGATGTACTACGATTTATAGCCGATATTATACCAATATTTGAGGGAGTAGCATTAAGAGTTGGTGATCTACATAGACCTTTGGGAGATTATGAAGGTGCAGCAATCCCTGCATTCGTTGGTATGCCTGTATGGCCATTTTATCTTATTGTTGGAATTTTATTGATGATTGGTGGATTAATTCTTTATAAAAAAGCTGATGATCCTCTGATGGCAGCTTTGGCAGTATCGGCAATGGTTTTTGGGTTTGCTCATTTCCAAGATTGGCGTTATGTTTTATTTGCAACTTTTTCAGGTTATGGGTATGGATATGCTTACTATAAAACAAAAAATCTCGCAGCAGCGGCTTTAGTTCATATGGGAGTTGATGCAATTTGGAGTTTAATTCTATCATATCCTTAAAAAAATTTTAATTAGGATTGAAATAAAATGCCTATTATTTTTTCATTACTTTCATATATATTGCAATAATTCTGATTCTGTGAAAATCTAATATGAAGATTTCTCTAAAATTTGATTAAGAAGAGAATAAATAATGCTAAACAATTTTTATTAGTTGAAAAAAATGACTTACAAAGCTTTTTATAGGTGATATACTATATATAACATAGTAATCTAATATAGTATCGAATGAGGAGTAATTAAAAAATGATACGTCAAGTAAAACAATTCCAGAATGAAGCGTTAATTAATTCCGAAGAATATCGCAATTTTGTTCAAAAAACACAATCTGAAATACTCCGTGGGATCTCAACTGTGGCTGTGCTTAAAATTATTAATAATCACGCTAAGGAAGGAATCTATGGATATGAATTATTAAAGGAATTAAAAGATTCAACAAAAAATACTCTCGTAATAGAAGAGGGAACACTCTATCCTTTACTAAAAAAGTTGGAAAAGGGAGAAATTATTAGATCTGAACATAAAGAAGTCAAAAGTCGGACTCGTAAATATTATATTATCACAACTGAAGGTAAGAAGGTTCAAAATCATTTAACAGGATTCTTTTCAAAATTAATTGAATCTATGAGTGATTTAATGGAATTTAATGTGGCTTTACAGAAAAAAAATGTTCTTTTCTGCCCTAATTGTGCTAATAGAATCGATCTAACAGATCCGGATTCCCACTTTTGTGAAGTATGCGGGTTGAATATTCAAAATTTAAAAGCAGTTCCAAAATTAAAAGATGAAAATGGAGATGAATTATTATGAATGAATATGAATATAAATATATAGTTGAAAAATTTCTAAAGAAAGTGAAGAAAAAGCTTCCTTCATGGATTCGGGAAGATACTAAGGAATGTACCGATATTTTAGAAGAAATGGAAGAACATATTTTGGATCTTGCCCAAGATTTAGCAGGTGGTCCTGATGAAGAATTCAGCATGGAAAACATTCACGAAGCTATTTCACGGATGGGATCCCCTGAAGAAATTACAAGGGAATATAAGAAAAGGGGAACACCTAAGTACTATTTATCGGAAGAATGGGTTCAATGGTACAAGAAAATATTAACAATGGTTTTGGGAATAATCATAACAATCAATGTTATTAGTCTAGTATTTTCATTCGGAAAGGGAGAGACCTTTTGGCAGATAGCAGGAAGCTTTCTTTCAGGAATATGGGGTTCAGCCTTATTTTCAATTATAGTAGTAAGCATCATATTTATAGCTTTATCAATGGAAGGATTTCTACCACAAGATTTTGTAGAAATGTACAATAAATATGGAAAATATGTTGAAAAAGAACCAAGGAATTCTAGGAAAGGAAAACACGGCCATCATTTTCAACATAGAATGCAAAGAGTTGAACGGGACCTTAGAAGACTAGAAAAAACAGCGGAACAAGCAACTATTCAAGTGGAAAGAGCAAAAGCAAAGGTATCGATAAAAATACATGAAAAACACAAAAATCCACCAATTAAAATTGGAAATTGCTTAAGTAGCGGTATTTGGGGAATTTTATGGGGTATGTTCCTGATAATGCAGCCAATTGAGAGTTTTAATGTTAATTTCACTCCAGAATTCTTGGAATTTATTAGAATTATGGGCGCATTAAATTTCAGTGAAGCAATTATTAACCTATTCCAAGCATTTGTCGGAATCCATCGGTCTTTTACTCAACAAATATTGCTCTTTCTCTTAGGCATTATTCAAGCATTATATATTGTTGCTTTTGTCAACGCCTTGAAAAGTCCAGAAATACTTCTTATGTTCTCTGGGATTTCAGGATGGACATGGAATCCAACTACGGTTTTTACAATTGGATTATATATCTCAATATTCGGCACAAGTGTTGGAATAATTGAAAAATTAGTTGAATTGGTTAAGTATCAAGGCCGATTAGATAGATATTATATCGAAACTTATGATTAAATTCATTTTTTTTTAACTATATTTTTTATATTTTTTTTAAATCTAAACGGATATTTCAGATTAGCCAAGTATTCATTCCCCCTTATTCTTAAAAGCGGAGGAGGTTCGATAATTAATATTTCTTCAAATGCAGCATTTAACGTATCTAAAGATTTTCTTGATCTGTTTTAATATATCCATGGGAGATTGCTCTTTTTCCTTCATGATTTAAAACTTCAAAGAAGAGAGATGTTTCATTATTTACAATCTGGCGCTTTTTAAGTATAGTTTGGATTGTAGTACCAGGAAAAACCATCCCGGTGAATTTAGCATAGATTTCTTTTATTGAATTTGGATTACCTTTTGTTTCTCTTTTGATAATCGCGCTTACTGCAAAAGCCAAAGTAGCGGTTCCTTGAAGGATAATACCGGGAAGTTGGAGTTGTTTTGCAAATTTCTTTGAAGTATGGATTGGAAACACAATATCGGTGCATCCATCATAAATGAAGGATTGAACTAAATCAATATTCTCTGAATGAGACCAAAGCATCTTCCCGTCAATTTCATTTTTATCTATTTGAGGAATCTGTGGAATATTCTCTCTTCCTTTTCCTTCTCCTTTTCCTATACAATTCACACCACGAAGCATAGTTCCTGCAAATTCAGTAAAAACAAGGTTCCCTTTTCTGTCATGTGCATCAAATTGACCAATGAAGTGAGTTCCTGCGCGATGAGAGATAATTGCAGCAATTTTTCCTTTAATAAATAACTTATCTCTTGGTTTAATTAACCTATGGATAATCAAGTGTTCGCTATAGTGAACTCCTGTTGAAAGAACATTCTGTGGAAAATCATTATTCTGAATGAATTCAGATATATTTTCAATTATTGGCCAAGTAACCGCTACTGGAAACATTGGATGAGCAACAATTCCTTCTTTTCGTTCATCATCTAAGAAAAATGGATTAGAATCTTTCACAGCAGCCGCATAATTAGTCGTTTGACGCCAATTTATTCTTGTCTTAAACTCTTTTAATGTCGTTCCTACAAAATTTGGATTAATTTCCATTACAATAAACATTGAAAAAGAATACTTAAATTTAGAGGATACACGATTTATCTTATGGGAAATCAAAATCAAAATAGAGTTACTAAACCTATTGAATTATTGGATGATAAAGGACAATTGGTCGAACCGGGATATGCAACAAAATTATTATGGCGATATGATAGGAGCAAAATTAAAGCAGGTTGGCACCGAATTAAGGAATGGGATTATTTCGCAATCTTAGACTCATCAAAAAAATATGGAATCACATTTACAATCAGCGATCTTGGGTATATAGGCTTGATTGCAATTGCGTGGTTAGATTTTGAAAATAAAACTTGCACTCAATATGAGACAATGTCGATATTGCCACGTGGAAAAACGGGATTTCCTTCAGTTTCAGGAGATGGTGTTATTGATTTTAAAGATAAAAAAATTGCATTGAAATTTGATTATAATAGCCCAAAGCGCGTTATCACTGTCGATTGCCCTAAATTTAAAAACAGTAAAGGTGAAACAGGGCTAAAAGGAATACTTACTCTTAATCAAGATCCAACCCATGATACTATGGTAATCGCCACATCATGGAAAGAGAACCGAAAAGCTTTCTATTACAATCAAAAAGTTAATTGCATGCCAACAGAAGGAACAATTACTATTGGAGAAAGTGATTATATTTTTTCCTCTGAAACTAGTATGGCTGTATTGGACTGGGGCAGGGGAAACTGGACCTATAAGAATCAGTGGTATTGGGGATCGGCTTCTGGATATCTTAATGGAGAATCAATAGGTTGGAATATCGGATATGGATTTAGTGATCGCACTCCGGCTTCTGAAAATATGTTATTTTATAAGGGAAAAGCCCATAAATTAGATGAAGTTACCTTTCATATAGATACAACTGATTATATGAAACCTTGGAAATTTTCAAACAATGATGGCCGGTTTGAGATGGATTTTGAACCGATAATTGATAGACAAGGGAAAACGAATTTTCTAATCATTAAATCAATCCAACATCAAGTATTCGGTTATTTCAATGGGTATGTCGTTTTAGACGATGGAACCAAGCTTGAAATTAAGGATTTTCTAGGATTTGCAGAAGATGTGGTAAATTGGTGGTAAGAAAAATGTTATGAACTTATTTAAATTTAAGTTTCTATTAAAATAATAGGGCGTTTAAACTGAAAACACAAAATAATAGTTTGTCAAGACTGCAAAAAGATAATATCACCAACATATCTAATAGGTCTCAAATCGATTTTTATTTTGATTTTACAAATCCCAATTGGAAAAAACGCCATTCTTTATTTCTGATAATAGAATTCGTAAACTTCCCAATAATTATATTTGCTCTTTTTCTATTTCCTATAACTAATATATGGAAATATACTTTGGTGAGTCTGTTTACATTAGTATTTTTTATAAGCTTAATTCTAGTGAAATATAAAATGACTTGGTATCGTATTTTGAGTTATCTGATTGATGTTTTTGGATTAATTTTCATATTATTTTTTCCATATTACATGAATATTCCGATGGAAGCTTTTAATTCTAAAACTGTTCTAATATTAGCAATTGTAATAGTTGTAATTGCTGATTTTATTTTTTTAATAAATTATATTACTATAGAATTTTCTCAGGAACGATTTATGAATCCAATGATTCGTAAAAATAAAATGATGAATTTTCAGAAGTTTGGGCAAGATAATTGGGAGGATATGTAATTTTCTAAGTCAAAATTATTTTGAGAAATGCTAATAACTTCGTAAGATTTGAATTTAAATATCAGATGAATCAACAAATAGTACTCAAAATCAACTTTAAAAGAGAAGCGCCGAATGAATACAAAAATTGAAAAGATATCAAATTCAAAGCAACTGAAAATTGGAACGATTTTATTAATAAAAACCAGATGTAATATTTATTACTTACACTATGTTAAACTGAACTATGGAAATTGAAATTTTTGAACTGGAAAGACGCCAATCTTTGTGGGAAAATACTGTAGAATATAATCTTACAGAAAGTGGATTTCACCCATATAAATTGAAAGAATTACTATCAAAAAATCAAATACTTGAGCTTCAAGATCTGCAATTAGGATATGGACAAACAAATGGTTCTATTGAACTAAGAGAAACGATTGCTAAATTATATAAAAACATTAATCTTAATAATATTTTATTGACAAATGGTTCAGCTGAAGCAAATTTTATTGCGATGTGGAGTCTTTTAGAACCAAATGATGAAATTGTACTAATGTTACCCAATTATATGCAAATTTGGGGAATTGCAAAAAGTTTTGCTGTTGATGTAAAACCTATCAATTTAAAGCAAAATCTAGATTGGGGAATGGATATAGAAGAATTAAAAAATATTGTATCGAAAAAAACAATGATGATTGTACTTTGTAATCCTAATAATCCTACTGGATCAATATTAACTTTAGATCAAATGAATGATATTATTGAAATTGCATCGGAGGTTGGTGCATGGATTTATGTTGATGAAATTTATAGGGGAGCTGAACTAGATGGTAGAGAAATTCCATCTTTTATAGGAATGTATGATAAAGTTATTGTCACAGGTGGTCTTTCTAAAGCATATGGACTTCCAGGACTACGAATTGGTTGGTTAATTGGTCCAGAAATTGAAATTGAGAAAGCTTGGGCATATCATGATTACACATCAATTTCTACAGGTCTTATTAGTCAAAAAATTGCTAACTGGGTGCTACAACCTGAAAAAAGACCTGAATTGTTAAATAGAAATAGAAGTATGTTAAAAGAAAATGTTCAAGTTATGGAAAAATGGATTAAAAAACATCAAAATAAATTAAGTTTTGTACCACCTAAAGCAGGAGGAATGGCATTTATTCAATATAATATCAATATTAATTCAACGGAATTAACGAAAAGATTAAAAAATGAAAAAAGCACATTAATCGTTGCTGGAGATTGTTTTGGAATGGATAACTACTTGAGAATAGGTTTAGGTTCTGAAAAAGAATATCTTTTGGCTGGTTTAAATAGAATTGAAGAAATTATTGAAGAATATTGATTCTGAAATTCATTGCATTCATATTTTTTTGTTTTCTATATGAATTTTTTTTATAATCAAAATTGTTGGTTAAATATGGTAGAAATTGTACAATTAGAAAAAATAAAGAGTATCTTAAAAAATAATGATGTGATTTCGGTAATTGAAGAAGGATTTATAGCATATTCTGATAATAGGGTGATTGTTCCACCTGTGGGAGAGATGTTATTTAATAAAACCAATGGAGAATGCCATATAAAATATGGATATATTAAAGATGATAACTATTACGTAATTAAAATTGCATCAGGTTTCTATGATAATCCAAAATTATATGGATTACCTTCATTTAATGGATTAAACCTAGTTTTTGATCAGAGAAATGGTGAGTTAAAAGCAATATTGTTAGATGAAGGATATTTGACTAATATTCGAACAGCTGCAGCAGGAGCTGTTGTAGCAAAATATCTTGCACCTAAACAAGTGAAGAAAATTGGAATACTTGGAACGGGAGCTCAAGGGAAATTACAAGTAGAATATTTGAAATCAATTACATCATGTAAAAAAATAGTTGTATGGGGACTTTCTCAAGAAGAGGTAAATGAATATAAAAAAAACTTGGAAAAGAAGGGATATTCTGTTGAGACAACATTAAATTTAGAAGATATCCCTACTGCTTGTAATTTAATCGTTACATGTACCCCTTCAAAAAAACCATTACTAAAAAAAGAATGGATAAAACCAGGAACACATATCACAGCTATGGGTTCAGATACTGCAGAAAAACAAGAATTAGATTCAGAAATTTTAGCTAATGCAGATATCGTAGTTGTGGATAGTATTTCTCAATCCAAATCTCGTGGTGAAGTGTATAAAGCAATTACTTCTGGGATCATTAGTGAGGATATAGTTATAGAATTAGGAAAAATGATATCCAACAAGCAATATCATCGACAAAATGACCAACAAATTACAATAGCAGATTTGACAGGTGTAGCAGTACAAGATATTCAAATTTCAAAAATTATTTGTGAAAATATGGATTGATTTTTTTTTTTATATTTCGAACACAGAATAGGAATTACAAAGTATGTCTGATCACTCATTATTAACTTTGGAAGATTTTAAAAAAGCTCTTCATAGAATTAAAAAACACATTCGGAAAACCCCCCTTGATTATAGCGAATATTTTTCACAAATATCCGGAGCAAAATTGTATTTGAAGTGTGAAAATCTCCAAATTACAGGTTCATTTAAACTGCGAGGAGCTATGAATGCAATGCTTTCTCTTTCTGAAGAACAAAAAAAAAAAGGAGTAGTAACTGCTTCAGCAGGAAATCATGGAAAAGCAATCAGTTTTGCTGCTCAATTTTTGTCATTACCTGCATCCATTTATGTCCCAGAATATATTCAAAAAACAAAAATTCAATCAATTATAAGTTATGGAGCAGATTTACATGTAGAAGGAAAGATTTTTGATGAGAGTGAACTTTTAGCAAGAAAAGCCGAAAAAACGGAAGGAAAAATTTACATTAGTGCTTACAATGACGAATTTGTTATTGCAGGGCAAGGTACAATCGGTTTGGAAATATATGAGGATCTTGAAAATGTAGATTCTATATTAATTCCAATTTCAGGTGGAGGATTATTTGCTGGAGTGGCTGCGTCAGTAAAAGGATTATACCCTCATGTAAAATGCTATGGAGTTCAAGCTAAAGCTGCACCTGTAATGTATGAATCACTTCGTCAAGGCAAACTTGTTAACATTCCAGAAGAAGATACGATTGCAGAAGTATTAAGTGGAGGTATTGAAGAAGGATGTATTACTTTTCCATATGTAAAGAAATATTGTGAAGAAATTTTATTGGTAAATGATTCAGAAATTAAATCTGCCCTTATTGAATTTATATCACACCATAAAATGCTGTGTGAGGGAGGGAGTGCAGTAGGTTTAGCAGCTATTAAGAAATTTAAGGAGAAATTTATCGGAGAAACAGTAGTAACTATAATTACAGGCTCTAATATTGATTTTGAAAATGTGCAATCGTTAATTTGTGACACAATTTAAATGTATTTAGAATTAATAAAAATCACTAAGTGAGTTTAAATAAAAACCGACGAAATCTCGACGAAATTGGTTTTTTTATTTTTCGAACCTTCGAAAAATAATCCTCTCTCGGTAAATGCACCTCTCTTTTCGTTTGTTCGCACCATATATATTTTTAATATCTTGTTATAAAAGAGATCTACACAACCTTCTCTTCAATCAAATAATGGACAAATGAATGAACAATAAGCTTCAAAAGGAGGGTCATAAATATCCAAAACATGAGCCTAGTAAAC
>JAUWPK010000254.1 GCA_030611625.1 Promethearchaeum sp.
AGAGGCAACACTTAACTTTTGGTGTTAAAAATTTTTGAAATACATCATAATGCTGCAATACTAAAGGACGAGTCGGAGCTAGCACAAATATTTTTGATTTTGGGGCTTTTTCCAATATATTAACTAAAGTCATAAGTGCTATAATCGTTTTTCCTAGGGCGGTTGGTAGAACAACCAATGTATTTTGATTTGAAGCAATTTTAGAAATTTTTACCTGATAATCTCTCCATTCAATAAGATCCATCTTCAATAGAGGATGGGAATAAAATTGAGGATTTTTGTCAATTGAACGGGAAGATTTCATGATATTTGCCACAAACTTACACCTAAATTTGAAATTATGCTAATAGGGGCATATTTCATTTTAATAAAATAGAGTTCTGTGAATTTTTAGATTATTTGAAATTTAATACACTTAATCGAATCCACTTAGAAAAAAATAAAATTCTTAGTATTTCTTTATCATCTTAGTAAAAAAAATGATACAAAAAACTGTAAAAATCACTAATAAAGGAATGATCTCAATACCAGCAATCCTACGAAAGAAATTTAATCTCAAGGATGGAGATTATATCATTATTGGAGAGAATGAAGATGGTACCATGCAAATAACACCAATCATACCATTTGATGAACTTAAAAAAAATTCTGCTACTGTAGAAGAATTTCGAGAAATTTACCATAAATCTAAGCAAGAAGAACTTGATTTGGAGTTGTAATTAGGTTTTAAGAAAGTTATCCCTTTGTATTAATTTAAAGATATAACGAGCTCGATATCGCGATTTTTTTTCCTTTCTTTGACTTTCAGCCCGCGAAATATTAATACTCTTCATTTTAAATAATTATAATATTGAATTTTTGATTTAGGAAATTTTTCTTTGATTCCATCAACCATAGATTTATCAGTAGTATGAATAGAAATTCCCTTTTCTTTCGCATAAATATATAGAAGCGCATCTACTGTTGATAATTGAGGGATTTGATGCCTTAAAATCCCCGCTGAGATAAAATGTTTTAATTCATTTAGAGGATGAACTGTAATGTTATAACTTATTAGTAGAGAATAAATTATATCGCTAATTTCTGTCTTTTTCTTCGTTTTGATTAGCCACCTCGATACTTCTAAAATTATTGGTTGAATTGTTGCTGCTTTATATCTCTGTTCTTGAATGTTATTTATTAATTTTTTTAATTTTTGGGGTGGATTTTTTGTTAGGAGGTTTAAGATTATTCCCGTATCAATTAAAATTTCACTCATATTTCTGTCTCCAATGAAATTAAAAATAATTAGAATGGATCCCTATTTTCAACTTCAATATCTTTTTCTTTTTGGGATTCTCTTTTCTTCATTAGATCAACCATTTCTTCATAATCAAAAATTTTATTTTTTTCTTTTGTGAAATCGATAATCGGCTTTAAAATTATATATCCATCTTTTTCGCTCACGAATATTTTGTTTCCATCCTCAATATTCAATTTTTTCCTTATTTTTGCAGGGATCGTTAACATACCTCTATTGGTTACCGTTACCATATTTGGGGGCATACTAAGTAAATAACAGAATTACAATCATTTATAATTATGCTTAGAATTTTTATATTTTCTTGTCAAAAAAAATCATCAAAAGGTATAAATATTATCATTTTAATGATATTATTGGATTATGCCAATTATTAAACCAATTTCAGATTTACGGAATAATTTTAAAGAAATTTCTGAACTTTGCCATCGGGAAGGAAAACCGGTCTTTATTACCAAGAATGGGAAAGGTGATCTAGTTGTTATGAGTATTGCAAAATATGAACAATTAGAAGCTCAATTAGAATTATATCAGAAATTAGGAGCGGCTCAATTTGAAAGTATTTCTAGTGGAAAACGATACTCGCATGAAGAAGTTATGACGAAATTGAGGCAAAAAATCAATGAAGAAAAAATATGAAATACAATACCTTGAAATTGCAAAAAATGACTTAGATCAAATTTTTGAATACATCTTGAAAGATAATCCAAGTAGTGCATTAGAAATTCTCAATGAAATCGATGATACTGTGTCTAAACTTGCAGTTTTTCCCGAACTTGGAAAACAACCTAGAGATGATAAATTGAAGGCTGTTGGTTATCGAATTCTTATAATTAATAATTATCTAGTTTTTTATATTATTACAGAAAAATTCGTTGAAATTCATCGGGTATTGCATTCCAGTAGAGATTACAATAATTTGCTGTAAGTAATAATAATTTTTGCTGTTAAACACTTGTTTAACGAGAGGTTACCTCACTATCAGAGCAGCCAAAAATTGACTCTCAGATTTTTTTTATTTCAGCATGTGTATCATCTTTGCTTACTTATTCCAACATCATATTCTTCTCTTACTTATTCTGGAAAACCATGCAATAACTATGGTCATATCCGTATCCATAAATTCCCTCCTCAGAAGGTTCACCTTTCCAACCAATAATGACCTCTCCTTCAAAATAGAGAACTTTTGATATTGTTTTTGCAACATCCCAAGCAAGAGTGGTTATTTCTTTGCCTTTTCTTTTGATATTTGATATTTCTATTACTACTACTGCATTAGGCTTGAGATATTTTTTAAGATCAAGATAAATTTTTTGTAACTCACCTAAATATTGTTCATAAGTTCCGCTAGTTGAATAATTAGTGAGCGCGTAGTACTCTTGATCGAGTTCATGCATGTATGGAGGAGAACTGAAAGCAAAATCCATTTTTGGAAATTTGAAAGTGTCGAGAATTCGAGAATCTCCATGGACAATATTTTCTTTATGTCTAAGTTCAGATTTAATATAAGATACACGACTGGAATTATATTCTATGCCATAAGGAATCCGCTCTAATTTTTCAGCCACAAATAAGGTCGTACCAAAACCTGCAAAAATATCAATTACTAAATCTCCTTTTTTTGTATATTGTTCAAGAAAAAATTCTATTAATGCATCTGGATTACGAATATCCGCAGAGTGCAAATGCTCAGGAAGTTTTTTCTTATTAGTTTTATCCAATACCAGAAATGTCTTCATATTAATATATCTTATAGTTTTATACTTATAAAAACATCCAAGAGTTATTTCGATTTAATTGATTAATTATTTCATTAAAATCATGTTTATTTTTTCTAATTTATTACTTCAGCATTTCAACATGGCCAAAATCCCGATAAAGAGAGAGTTCTTCAAGGATAATCTCATCATTAGAAGTTAAAGAATTGCTAACGATTCGATAAATTAATTCTCCTAATCCTGGACCTAACATGTATCCCTGTCCACACATTCCAACAGCATTGATATACCCTTCAAGACCATTGACTTTTCCGACAATGGGTGCACCATCAGGGGTGTCTGGATATAAACCTCTCCATGTTCGTCGAATTTTTAAATTCTTTAACCGAGGTAGAAGTGAAATCATACGTTTGGCAATTTGTGGAAGATATTGACTTGTTTCTTTGCGATCAAGTCCGTATTTTGGTGGATTTGGTGTTAAGCAGAATACTATTTGACCTTCATTGTTTTGGTAAAAATAGTAGTTTTTGCTATCTCCGAATTTTGCATCTTTTTCAGGACGAATATCAACAACCATTGGTTTTATAAATTGTTTAACAGGTTCGCTAATTCCTGCTTCATGTGAAGTAGGATTAACGGAAACATTAATGTTAACCCACTTTGCAACTTCTTTTGCAATCTTCCAGAAATTCTTTATTAAGCTAAGTATTGATATTTTTGATTTTACTTTGACAAAAATCCAAGTAATAACTTTTGATTTATGGAAAACTCTTTTGGAACCCATTAGTATTGAGAAAAATTTGATTGAATCACTTCATAATTACAGTAAAAAGAAACAATTGTCTTTTTCTTCAGAACAAATAAAACAAGCTTTGACTGTTCCTAAATTAGATTATAAAAAACATCGAGATCTTCCTCCCTATTCTCATTTTTATACCGAAGATCGTTTAATTCTCATCCTAAATCAATTAGGTCAAAAATCAATCGATGAACTGGAAAAAAATCTTTTATATGATTTTGAAATGGTTTCCTATTATGTACTACCAACGATCATCGAATCTGCAAGAGATTTATTAGAAAATTTCTCTAAAAATTATCGAATCGGATTAATATCAGATACTGGGATGACACCAGGAAAAATTATTATTCAGATTCTTGAAGAATTAGATCTCCGTCAATTTTTTGATGCTTTCGTTTTCTCAGATGAAGTAGGGTTCTATAAACCAAATTCAAAGATGTTTCAAACAGCTTTATCAAAATTAGAGAGTAATCCCGATGAATCAATTCATATCGGAGATTACCTACATACCGATATCATAGGCGCACAGTCCTTCGGTATGAAAACTATTTGGATAAATCGTCATGAAGCTCGAAAAAATATCGTAGATGTTACTCCTGATTTTATTGTAGAAAATTTATTGGAGATTCTTCCTATCATTAATAATTTCTAAATATAATGGGTTTTCGTCTCTATTCAAATTATAAAGATAGAGGTTATTACAAATTTACTGATAAAGGAATTAATATCATCCGCCAATTTCAATATGATATTGATATGAGTATCATAGATAGAAGAAAGAAAAAAAGTAAAAATATTCAAAGAATAATTTATTAGATAAAAAATAATTCTATTTCTTCATTTTTTTACTTCAGCATTTCTACCTGACCAAAATCACGATAAAGAGAAAGTTCTTCAAGTATAATCTCATCATCTGGTGTTAATGAATTATTCACTATCCGGTAGATTAATTCCCCTAATCCCGGGCCCAACATATATCCCTGTCCACACATTCCTACAGCATTGATATAACCTTCAAGATCTTTGACTTTTCCAACAATCGGCGCGCCGTCAGGTGTGTCTGGATATAAACCTCTCCATGTTCGTCGGATTTTTAAATTTTTTAAACGGGGTAGGAGTGAAATCATACGTTTAGCAATTTGGGGTAAATATTGACTGGTTTCTTTACGATCAAGGCCATATTTTGGTGGATCTGGTGTAAGGCAGAATACAATTTGACCTTCATTGTTCTGGTAAAAATAGTAGTTCTTACTATTACCAAATTTTTTGTCATCGCTTGGGCGAATGTCTACTACCATTGGTTTTATAAAATGCTTAACGGGTTCGCTAATTCCCGCTTCATGTGAAGTAGGATTAACTGGAACATCGATATTAAGCAACTTTGCAACTTCTTTCGCATGAGCTCCTGCTGCATTAATTACAAAATTCGCTGAATATGTGGATTTGTTTGTTTGAACTCCACTAATTTTACCATTTTCAGTTAAAATATTAATAACTTTTTCATTGAAATGAAAATTTGCTCCATATTTCATGGCTTGACGGTAGCAAGCATTAGCAAAGAGTAATGGTGATGCACTTCCATCATCAGGGCTAAATGTACCACCTAATAACCCATCTTCATTAATTCCCGGAATTAGTTCTTTGATTTTTTCTGATTCGTGATATTCAATATTCAATCCATAGGATTTTTGGAATATAATATTATTTTTAAAAAGTTTCTCGTGTTCTGGAGTATATGCCACGTAACAATAACCATTCTGGAGCCAACCTATATCATCACTGTAATTTTTTTTCCAAGATGAGAATAT
>JAUWPK010000313.1 GCA_030611625.1 Promethearchaeum sp.
AAATCGGCGATCATCAATATTGGAAAAGATTTTTTTACATTCTTCACAAAAAGGAAAATTTTTCATCATGCTATTTTCCCGATCGTAAGGGAGTGCTTCCATAATAGTGAATCTTGGTCCACATTGAGCACAACTGATAAATGGATATTGAAAAAAAGCTGAATTGGATTTATCATTAAAATCATATAGACATTTATCACACATCGCAATGTCGGGAGGTAAAGTTAGACCCGCTCCAATACCCTCATTACTCGGAATTATCTGTAATTGTTTAAAATTTTCTTGTTGAGCGTTTGAAAGGGGTAATAATCGAATTTCTTCGATAAATGCCATTTTGGGAATGTTCTCTTTTAGTTCCATAATTAAAGATTGAAAATTAAAATCATCATCAGAGGATTGCAGTTCTAAAGATACTCCTAAATTTCCTGTATTTTGAATTGACCCCTTTAATTGGTAGGAACGAAGAAAATTGAATAGAAAAGGTCGAAAACCAACACCTTGTACAATTCCAGTGATAATTATTTTCTGTTGTTTCATATCCAATCACAAAGAGTAATTCAACAGGAGAATTTCAACAAATACGAGGAATTAATTCTCCCATTGGTTTTTCAATAATTCTTTTACTTCCCAATGGCGTTAGCATTATAACTAATTTTGGATTTGATTCTTTAACATCTGCAATTATTCGTGCTTCTTTACCTATCGAAGTTTTTTTGATTTTTTCTAAAACTTCTGATGCATATTCTGACTCAACACATATTATTGCCTTTCCCTCATTTGCTATTTCAAGGGGATCTAATCCTAAAATGTCTGATATTGCTTTAACCTCTCGTTTTATTAATAATTGTGATTCTTCAACCCAAATACTTACATTAGATTTCTCTGCCCATTCATTTAGGGCTGCTGACAATCCTCCACGAGTTGGATCCTTCATGGCTAATATTCCTGATTGATCTTTTATTATCGTATAAAGGGGTGATAACATTGCCACATCTGATTCTAATTCTGTTTCTAAGTCAATTCCTTCTCTTCTGGCTATTAGCGCAGCCCCATGATCTCCAATTGAGCCAGTAATAATAATTTTTGCTCCTGGTTTGCAATTAGAATCTAATATTTTGATTTTTTTCGGTTTAATTCCAATCCCGGATGTTGTAATTATTACTTCTTTTAAGGATCCTCTAGGCATAACTTTAGTATCGCCTGCAAGTATTGCAATTCCACCTTCTCCAGCGGTTTTATTAAATGAATCCATAATTTTTCCAAGATAATCGAACGAAGTTCCTTCTTCTATCAGAACAACAGATGTTAAGGCAAGAGGTTTTGCTCCCATCATGATTAAATCGTTTACAGTACCGCAAACAGATAATTTACCCAAATCTCCACCTGGAAAAAATAATGGGTCTACTGTATGGCCATCGGCAGTAACTACAATTTCATAATCATAGTTATCTAAAGGTATGGTAGCTCCATCATCATAAGCATCAACTCCAACTCCATTGGCAATTTTTTTAATAGGGATATTTTCGGTAATAAATTTAATCAATTCCCCTTGTAAAATTCCACCACCACCATGACCTAATTGAATAATTTTTTTTTCTGACATTATACCAATTAATGAATAAATTCAGAAATTTTAACAATTTTACTAAAATAATCATATTATGGATTTAAAGGAAAAATACAAAAATCTTAATGTTTCCTTAACCAAACTCTTAAAATCATCTCCAAAACTACTAATTTTGGGAATTGGAGAGAATAGAATGGGTGATGATGGAGCGGGAGTTTATATCACTTGGGAACTATGGCAAAAATGGGAAAAAAATACTAAAATTGAAATAATAAATGGCGGAATTACTCCCGAAGAGCGGCTCTCCGAAATTATCGATTTTCAACCTGAACTTGTGTTAATCGTTGACGTTGTTGACTTAAAAAAGCCTTCCGGAACTGTCGAAATTTTCGAAGAAGATAAAATGCTCAATTATTTGCCGATATCTAGCCATAGTTTACCTTTACCCGTTTTTATCAACCGAATTAAAATGGGATGTCCTTATTCATTGGAGATAAAATTGGTTGGAATTTGTCCTTACTCATTGGAGTTTTTAGACCATTTCAAATTATATCAAGAAGATTTATGGAATTTGGATATGAAAGAAGATAATCCAAATATTCCCTTTTATTCCTTCAATTTAACTAAAGAAATGGAAAAAGTTTGTATTGAGTTAATAGATGTGCTAAATGGAGCCTTAAAATTATATTATTAAGTATTATTCGACAATTTCTAGAAAACTAAAGGCAATCTTGCAGGCACCTTCATGACTAACCATGCATGGACCAATTGGATGTCGTGGGGTGCAGGATTTACCAAAAAGTGGGCATTTTTGCGGAGGTATATTTCCGATTAAAACTTTATCGCAGGAGCATCCCTTTGGCATCTCAGTTTTTTCTTCGACCTTAACATCAAATTTCACAACCGCATCATGTTCTTCTTGGAATTTTTTGCGGATTTTTAGACCGCTATTTGGTATCATCCCAATGCCCCTCCAAACCGAATCTACGGGTTCGAATGCATCTGAAATATATTGAAGTGCCTTTTTATTACCCTCATGTTTTACAATTCTCGTGTAAGTGTTATCAACAAAAGCCTCTTTTCTAATAACTTGGCGTAAAATGTAATAAAGTGACATTAAAACATCATTTACCTCAAATCCTCCAACTACCATGGGAAATTTATATTTTTCAGCATATGATTCAAAGGGTTTTGCTCCAATTATCGCACAAACATGTCCCGGAAGAAGAAACCCGCTAAGATCAAGATTAGGTAAATTAAGTAGTAAATCTATTGCGGGAGGAACCACTTTGTGGGTGCATATAACGCTAAAATTTGATGGTGGTTCATTTATCAATTCAAATGCTACTAAAGGAGCTGTTGTTTCAAAACCAACTGCAAAAAAGACAACCTCCTTGTTTGGATTCTTTCTTGCCAATTCTACTGCGTCATTTGGACCGTAAACTACTCGAACATCATGACCTCGCGCCCTTGCTTCGAAAAGAGAAATAGTTGAAGAAGGAACGCGCATCATATCCCCGAATGTTGTCATAATTATGTTTTCCCTTTTACTTAACTCGATTGCCAGATCTAATTCTCCAGTTGGGCAAACACACACCGGGCATCCGGGACCTGAAATTATTTTGATATTATCTGGCAAAAGATTCCGAAGACCATTTTTTGCTACAGTATATTCATGTGTTCCACATACGTGCATTATAGTAATTGGTTTGGAAAGTTTTTTGGAATCGATTTTAATTTTTTTAAGGATTTCTTTGCTTATTTCGATGCTTCCAATTTCAGATGTCATTATATTTTCTAGTGGATTTTTACTTTTCAAATATTTCTATTTCTATTCTAAGAAATTACCAAAATTATTATCCCG
This sequence comes from Promethearchaeum sp., assembly GCA_030611625.1. Classification (GTDB taxonomy): domain Archaea; phylum Asgardarchaeota; class Lokiarchaeia; order Sigyniarchaeales; family Promethearchaeaceae; genus Promethearchaeum. Next base: position 3,432 of record JAUWPK010000313.1, read on the forward strand.
TCGGATTTTAAATGATTAAAAACATGGATTAAACATTGAAATACATCTTTATTTGTATTTAAGTAACAAAAAGATCGCCCAGAAATGATGATCACATCAAATTCAGTATTAAGTTCAAATGAACGCATATCTCCTTGCTGAACTTTAATATTTGGAAATTCCTCCCTAGCAATTGTTAACATTTCGGGAAATAAATCTAAACCTAAATAATTAAAATTAGCTTGCACCAAGCGATGTCCTAAATTACCTGAACCACATCCTAATTCAAGAACCTTCTTTCCATTATATTTTTTGAGAAGAGCATCATAAATCTGAAATTCTTCATCATAATCGAAAATAGTTTGATACATTTAATGATAAACATGAGCCAGTTTAGAGTACAATATTGTCATAATATATTAAAGTATTGTTATAACATGATAAAAAATTTTTCTTCCTTCTTTGATCTTCCTTTCACGTTTACTTAAGATAAAAAAAGCAAAATTTTTTGAAATTTCATACATTTTTTTCATTGAAAATTATGCTAACTTGCTCCGTATGCAATGAAAAAATTGATCAATGCTCGATAGATAAAATCGATGATAAACTTGTTTGCCATTCATGTTTGTACAATGATAGCAAACCCTACAAGATTTATCCGATCGGTTTTGTTGAAAATGAAACAGATCCGGGCCAAAATTTTGATTTTAACAGCAAATCTAATGATAATTCTCATATAACCATATCAAAAATTAAT
>JAUWPK010000322.1 GCA_030611625.1 Promethearchaeum sp.
TTAAATTGGTATTGATGATGGAATTCAATTTGTTCATGATGCAAAAGATATCTTAGAAAAAAAGCCAAAAAAAGCCGAAAAATTAATTTCTGAAGCAATTAAAAAGTTTAAATGGATAAAAAATAAAGCACATAAGAAGATGATGCCCGATATCGAGGTTAGGGTTAAATCATTAGGTGAAAATGCAAAAGAATTTCAAAAGGATTTATTATCTGCCTTGAAGGAAACTCCCGTATCTGAAACACGTTTAGAAGAGCTGTCTGAAAAAATTGGTTCAATTTGGCCTGAAAGTGATTTAAAAAACATCGAATTGCTGGAAGAAAGTGCATATCTAAAAGTCATAGAAGCTAGACTTGGGCGTAATTTTAATCCCATAGAATCAGGCCAAAGTCTTCAAAATGCAATCGAAATATATGATAGGGTGATAAACTTATGCTCAGATCGTATCATTGAAGAGGGAATAAAGGAATTATCTCCTGAAGAAGATGAATTACAAAGAAGGATTCACTTATTACTAGTAAAGGCTCAAAAATCAAAATCAAACACTGAATTATTAAAAATTAAACTAAATCAGATTGTAAATACAGTTTTAAAGGAAGATATTTCTCGAGAAGAATTATCATCTCTTTTTGAATTGACTACAGATTATAATCTAAAAATGACGTATATTGTTGCTGACGCGTTCGGCGGAAAAACGTATAGAAAATTCTCCCGTGTAATGAGAGAAATAGATGAATTATTTGAAGAATATGATGTGTGGCAAAAACAAGAGTAGATTTTGACAGGAAACAAACACGTGATTGAAATTATGTATTCATTTTATCCTAACATTTGTCCATATTGCAAAACTTCAATTGATATTTCTTTAAAGGGCATTTGTCCAAATTTAAAATGTCGTAGTCACACATTTTTTATAGGAAATTTAGTAATTCATAAAAATAATCCCGGATTAGGGATTGGACGAATAATGGATGTTTTAGATGAATTTCAAGATAAAAAAATAAAAAAAAGTAATCCCAATTTTCAAATAAACAAATATTTAATAGAGTTCCAAGCGTTTCATGAAAAAATTGTTTTTAAGAATGAAATATTGCATTGTATTTTCGACATCGGGAAAAAAATTCGCTATTCAAGTGGTATTGGAACGATTTTATCCTACACTCTTGATAAACCAAATGGAATTGTTAGTTATGAAATTTTATCATCTTCAGGAACCAAATTGTACCTTGAAGAGACTCAAATAATCTCTGAATACCAATCTCCCATTGAAGAATTTTTGAAAGGGAATGTGGATTCTCAAGATCAATTTTTACTTAGATTTTGGGCGTATAAATCTTCAGACTTGTACGAAAGTAATATTCTTAAAATTATTACCAATTCTAGATTGTCTTTGTTACCTCATCAAATATCTGTTGCCCATAGCTTATTAGAATTGGGTTATGCTCGTTATATTTTAGCAGATGAAGTCGGGTTAGGAAAAACAATAGAAGCTGGTATTTACTTGAAAGAAATGATTGCACGTAATTTAGCATCTCGCATTCTAATTATTACTCCTGCTTCCATTACTGGACAATGGGAATTTGAGATGAAAAATAAGTTCAATCTAAATTTTACTCGATTAACCTCAGCCTTACTTAAGAAATTGAAAATCAACTATAATTCAGGAAATTTACAACACATAAAATCGGCTGAAGAATATTCTCTCTGCACAGCGTCACTACAATTTGCGCGGTTAAATCAATGCTGCTCAATATTAACCCAGATGGAATGGGATATTGTAATTTTCGATGAAGCCCATCATTTGCGAAGATATCTTACAAATCAAAAAACAGGGCAATATCGAACGACATTAGCTTATGAATTAGCAGAAAAATTATCTGAAAAGAGTAAAAGTTTGCTATTGTTAACAGCAACCCCCATACAGCTTCATTCTTTTGATCTTTTCTCATTAATTCAATTATTAAATCCATATGAATTTACAAATTATGATTCTTTTGAAGTAGAAAGAAAAAAAATTCCATTATTGAATTTGTTGGTTAAAAACCTTCGAAACTTTACCCGAATAAATTCATACGAAAGAAATGCTCTAAAAAATCAAATTCCAACATTTAATATCCGTATTGATGAAGATGAGTTAGATCGCACTTTAAGATTTCCACATCGTAGGGAAGCATTAATTCAAAAACTGGAAAATCAACATTTTTTAAGTAAATTTATTATTAGAAATCGCCGTAGAATAGTTTTTCCAGATAATCCAGTACGAAGAATCCCTAAAGTAATCGAAGTTGAATTAACTAAGGAAGAATTTGAAATATACAATAGAATTCACTTATACTTAGCAAAAATTTATTCCCAGAATTATGAATCAGGGCCTGCTGGATTAGGTTTTGTTATGGTAATACTGCAAAAATTGTTAACAAGCTCAGTTCCTGCAATATTAAAAAGCATGAAAAAAAGGATAGTTTACCTAGAAGAAAACCAAGAAGTTCTATTAAAATTGCAAGATGATTTTAGAATTTCGCAAGAATTTACTGATGAAGATTCAAGTTTAGATTATGCATGGGGGCTTGAAGAATTAGATATAGAAGATCGATTAATTATTAAAAATAGACAACGTAAGATGATCCCAAAAAAGGAAACAAATCTTAATATTAAAACTCATATCCATATTCTAAGAGAATTTGTGAAAGATCTTGAGAGTCTTCAATATGATTCTAAAGCTGAACACTTAATTAACATCGTACAAAAAATAATGGATGATAATCCAGAAGAAAAAATCATAATTTTTACACAGTTTAAAGCAACACTCTTTTATTTAGCTAGATTACTAGAAGAAAAAAGTTATAAAGTATTCCAATTTCACGGAGATTTAAATGAAAAGCAAAAAAATGACTCTGTTTATTCATTTAAGCAAGAAGGTTCAATTTTATTGTCTACTGAAATTGGAGGTGAAGGGAGAAACTTTCAATTTTGCCATATAATAATAAATTATGATTTACCTTGGAATCCAATGAGACTTGAGCAAAGAATTGGTCGTCTTGATCGTTTTGGTCAAACTAAGAATGTTTTAATCTATAATTTCTTTATTCGAGACACAGTTGAATCATCAATTGTAACTGCAATTCTTAATCGTATTAAACTATTTGAAGAATCTATTGGAGCTTTAGAACCAATCTTAGGAAAACTTGAGAGACAAATTACTAATCTAGTTCTAAAAGATGATGAAATACCGCGTAAATTCAGAATTGATGAAACAATATCAAAAACTACTGATAAGATTCATGAAATTTATGATAAATTGGAAGACCTTATCTTAGACAAACGTTCTTTCCAGTACGATTATATATCTCAAGATATCAATAATCCTGATTTATTATCGGGCATTGATATTTTCACCTTTGTCAAGAGATTTTCAGATTATTTCAAAAATAGTCAAATTATCCAAAACCAATTTGAATATTTGCCTATTGAATTAGCAATCGAGAAGAACCAACGAGCAAAAGGAGTATGGAATATAAACCTATCAGATGAATTTCGGAAAATCCTAAGACTTGAAAATGGCAAATATCAAGGTGTATTTAACAATGATCTAGCCAGAGTTCAAGAAGAATACGATTTTTATGCTTTAGGGCATCCTTTGATCATGAACTTAATAAACTGGAGTAAACAAGATAATTTTGGAGGTTCAGCGAGCCGAATATTTATAAATATTAAAAAATTTGCCTCATATTTCATGGATCCTTTCCCAGTACGTTTAAAGGCAGAAGAAGTTCCTATAGTTCAAAAATTGTTAAGAAATGAGATTGGGTTAAATCTATTTTTATTTGAAATTCAATTTTTAGGCATCATAATTGAAAAGATTATAATTCCTGTATTTATTACTGATGAATTTGACCTTCTTCCTTCACTTAACAAATTTATCTCACGCCCTCATAATTTTAATGATATACTTTCAGAAAATCAAAATCAAGAATTAAAAACCCAAGATCATAACC
>JAUWPK010000245.1 GCA_030611625.1 Promethearchaeum sp.
CTTCTATTTCTGACAAAATTATCAATTGCTTGAAATTGTTAGGAATACCATATGATGGATATTTAAATAAACACAAGGAAAATAACTACGGCATTAATAAGTCTATAATATTTTCATATCTTGACCAATTCCAATTAAGAATAACTAAAATCAAAAACGAAATCCAATTGACAAAAGGTTTAAAAAATATTAGAGAATTAGTTAATTATTCACAAGATAGATTAGCAGAGCTTATTGAAGAAACTAGGGGTTCAATAGATTATGCTGAAAGAAATGGATATGAAGAAATAAAAAGAGAAGAATTATGCTTAAAGGCAAAAAAAAATATACTTAAAGAAATTGAAAAAACCATATTGGAAATTAAGGAAATTCAACGTTTAAGTAAATTTCGTTGGTTACAAATTAGAAATATAGAAGTTTTAGATAATTCAGGTGAAAATAAAGTAGATTGGGTATATGATGTGACAATTGAGCCTACAAGAAATTTTGTATGTCATGGTCTTATTTTACATAATACGATTTCCATAGCAAAGGCAGGCATTGTAGCCACACTTCAAGCCAAAACCGCAATCATAGCAGCTGCAAATCCTAAACATGGTCGTTGGAATGAATATGAAACAGCAGTTGAAAATATCAATCTTAGTCCACCAATTTTATCTCGATTCGATCTCATTTTCGTTATTCAAGATAAACCAGATAGACATTCCGATGAAAAGATTGCAGAATATATTTTGAATAGTCATATGCAAGGATATGAAGAAACTTTCTCAGGAGATGAAGAAGAATCTGGAAAAACCCCATCTGCTATTTTAAATTTTATCCCAATGGAATTATTGAAGAAATACATACGTTATTGCAAAAATAATTCGTTTCCGAAATTAACAAAGAAAACTGCTGAAAAAATTCGTTCTTTTTACGTAGAAATGCGCAATTCAAATCCCGAGGAATCAACAGCGGTAAGTATTGTTGCTCGAACTCTTGATGGGATTGTCAGAATGTGTGAAGCCTATGCTAAAATGGCATTACGCGATGTTGTTAATGAAGAAGATGTCGATGCAGTCATTGAATTAGTTAAACGTTATATGAAGGATATCGGTTATGATGAAGAAATGAAAACCTATGATATCGATATAATGATGACAGGAAGAGCCCGTAGTAAACAAGATAGATTTAATAAAATATTATCAAATATTAAGGAATTAACCCTTGCAGATCCTAGTGTTCCTTTAGTATTTGATGATATATTTGAACCTATTGCAAATCTTAAAGGAATAACAAAAGAATTTGTTACTCAAGCTTTAGATGAATGGGTTAACGAAGGAACATTATATTGTCCGAAACCTGGAGAATATAGATTAACAAAAAAGCCCAAATAAGAACTGGGAGTATAATTTAGGATGAATGAAATTGAAAAGAAATATTCTCATTTTTTGCATAATGAAATAATTACTCTTTTAAAGGATAGGAAGATTACTCAATTCTACCCTCCACAGTGGAAAGCAATCAAACCGGGATTAGAGGGAAAAAATTTAGTTGTGAGTATCCCCACCGCTTCTGGAAAAACATTAATTGCTGAAATAATTGCGCTTCAGAAATTCCTTAAAGCACCTGAAGAATCCAAAAAAGATCCAAAGAAAAGAAAGAAAATTTTATATCTATGCCCATTAAAAGCTTTAGCAAACGAGAAACTCAAAGAATTCAAAGAAACTTGGGGCAACTTAGGAATTAAAGTTGGAATTTCAACTAGTGATATTGATCAAAACGATTTTCGAGTGTTTTTCAACGATCTAATAATATTAACAAATGAAAAAGCGGATTCTCTCATTAGATCAAATCCAAAATTAATACAAGATATCCAGATGGTTATTTGCGATGAAATTCATTTGATTAATGATGAATCTCGAGGAATAACATTAGAATTCCTTTTAACTCGACTGATTACTTTAAACCCCAATATTCAAATCATAGGTCTTTCTGCCACGATTAAAAATGGTATTGATTTAGCTGAATGGTTAGGAGCTAATTTAATAACCAGCAATTGGCGACCTGTCAAACTGAAAGAAGGTTTTTATATAAAAAATCAAATCGAATTCAAAGATGGTTCAATAAGAAAAGTCCCCAAATTACCAAAAATGGATGATGTTAGCACATTAACAATAGAAATGGTTAAAGAAGGAGGGCAAGTTTTAGTTTTTTGTAATTCTCGGAGAAGTGCAGTAAGCTTAGCTGAGAATTTATCAACTAAAATTAGATTGGCTTCAAAACCTGATGATTTACCATTATATAAAAAAATTCAAAATGATTTCAAGAAAGAAGCGGCCGATAAATTAGATATCTCAAAAAAAATTTACAATTGTCTTAAGGGAGGTGTTGCCTTTCATCACGCTGGATTATCCAGTTCCCAATTAGATTTTATTGTTAAAAACTTTAACAAACACATAATAAAAGTTATTTGTTGCACACCAACTTTAGCAGCCGGGGTAAATACTCCTGCTCGTCGCGTTATTATTAAAACTTTATATAGATATACATCAGATAAAGGTTCACAATTAATACCTATAATGGAATACAAACAAATGGCAGGTAGAGCTGGCCGTCCTCAATATGATCCCTATGGAGAAGTTGTAATATTGGGCAGTAATCCGGATAAATTAACTGAAAATGCGGGAGTGTATATAAATGGGGAATCAGAAGATATTATTAGCAAACTTACTGAAGAAGATCGTTTACAAAGTCATATCCTGAGCTTAATTGTCTCAAAAAATGCAAATACATTTGAACTAATTATAAAATTTTTGAAGAATACTTTCTATTACTACCAATTAAAGAATGGTAAATTAATATCAGATGATAATCTTGAAGATTTTTATAATTCACCTTACAATTCCTATAAGAAGAAAACAAAAAGGAAAATTTTAAGGACAAAATTTGGTAAAGGAAAAGAACCAACCAATTTTGAAACTTCCAATGAAAATCTATTTCTAACTGCTGAAAAAGTTCTAGAATCTCACGAGATCCATAAAAAATCGAAATCAAGTGAAAATGAGATCAAAGATGCTGAAAAAAGATTAAACTCCCAAATTCAAGATATTATCGATTTCTTTCTCGAAAAAGATTTAATTAAACAACAGAAAACTGATAGAAAAATATTTGAAGCAACTAAATTTGGAAAAATCACTTCTCAAAGCTATACTTCACCGAAAGATGCGGTGCTAATTCGCGAAGACATTATTTATGCTTTAGAACTACTCAAAAATAAAGAATTGGAATTAAATACAATTAGCTGGCTTCATATGATCACAAAACCCAGCGGATTCCATAAATTGTTTTTAAGAAAGTCAGATTACGAACCAATAAGATCTTTTATCGATGATTTCACTGGAAATCTAATCATGGAAGAGGTATTTTCCTATGGACAAATTGAATATAGAAATTTTGAAGAAGAAATTAAACTTACAATGATTTTACGAGACTGGATTTCAGAAATCCCAGAACCAGAGATCGTAGAACATTTCAACATTGGTTCTGGAGATCTCAGGCGAATTACTGATAATGCTAGGTGGTACCTAAGAACAGCAACACAGATATCAAGATTAGTGGAAGATTCTTCTGTTACAAAAGAAATTTCTGATTTAAATTTACGTGTATCACATGGAATTAAACAATCTTTAATCCCTCTTGTAAAACTTAAGGGAATTGGACGTATTAGAGCGCGCAAGTTATATAATAATGGTTTCACAACAATTAAATCCATTAAATTGGCTCCTGTAGAAAAATTGGCTGGTGTTCCATTAATTGGGAAAAATCTTGCAAATAGTATACATGAACAAGCTATTAACCCAAAATCAAGAACTAAGTCAAAATCAAAACCAAAATCAAAATTAAAAAGAACTCCTAAGGAAGAAATTATTAAAAAACAACCATCTGAAATAAAAATTGACAAATCTAATAAAAAATCAAATAGAGCACTTGATAAATTCCTTTGAAACGAAATAGATATATTATTGTAAAACTAACATTAGAGTAATGAAAAATGTAGGGATAGTTTATCAAGATATTTACGCAAAACATGATACTGGGCCCCATCCAGAATGTGCAGATCGTGTCATTCATACAATAGAACAACTAAAAAAAAACCAAATGTACGGTGAAAATAGAATTGCACATTTCAAAAATATTGATCCTAGAAAAGCAACTTTAGAGGAAATTCGTTGGTCTCATTCTAACATCCTAATAAATAAAGTAAATGCAGCTGTAGAATCCACAATAAAGAGAAATAGCCATGAATATATTGATGGTGATACGGTAGCAAGCCCTGCCACATTTGATGCCGCGCTTTATGCTGCTGGAGGAAATTTTGCTGCAATAGATGCGATATTCTCAGGAGAAATTGACAGAGCATTTGCACTTTGTAGACCACCAGGGCATCATTCAAATAAAGATTATGCAAGAGGATTTTGTATTTTTAACAATATCGCTTTATCAGTTGAATATTTAATCCGCGCTAAAAAATTAAATAGGATTGCCATTATTGATTTCGATGCACACGCAGGAAATGGAACCGAAGAATTATTTTATTCAGGATTAGAGCAAGGAGAATTATTATTTTTCTCAATTCATCAACACCCTCACACACTATATCCTGGAACTTGTTTCGTAGATGAAATTGGAAAAGGGAAACAAAAGGGAAAAATTGTCAATATCACATTAGCACCATATTCAGGTCAAAAATCTGTTGAATTAACCTTTAAACAAGTAATCTTACCAATGTTAAGAGAATTTAAACCCGAATTCATTCTCTGCTCGGCAGGTTTCGATGCTCATCATAAGGATCCTCTAACCAATCTTGGATTCATGGATCAAACTTACTCATATATAATTCAAGAATTGGGAAAAATCTCTGATGAATTTGCTAAAGGAAGGCTCCAATGCACATTAGAAGGAGGTTATAACATAAAACATCTGGGAAATTCGATTACTAATGTAATAAATTCATTGGCGGATGATAAGCCGGTTTTCAACGAAATTGATGATTTCAGTACAGGTCAAAAGGTAGATATATTAGAATTTACAGAAAATAAATTAATTCCACAAATAAAAGCCATTTTCGCACCTTATTGGAAAGTATTCCATTAATTTTTGATCTTTGGAAATTAGAAATTTAATGAAAAACTCTTAGATTTCTTTTTGGTAAGGTTTTTAATTAAATATTAATTATTGATTTTAAATTTGTAGTGAATAAATTTAGTATATTGAAAATAAGAAGGAAAATCCCATGAATCCCCATCAATCGATAAACAAACGTTCTCAACTTTTATCATTACGTGGATTTTCTCTTCTTGGTTTATTGAGCTTGCAAATTTTAGCTCTTCTTCTTTATTTATAGTGGCCTCTTAGGTTCTTAGGCAATTTTTAACCATTGCCGAATTTAAGAGGCTTCTGTTTATATTTCAAAGTTCAAAAGGAGATTTAAGAAAAAAATGACAACAAATAAAAATATATCAGTATCCCAAATGATGGAAAAATTACAGAATCAGATGAATTTGCCTCCGAAAGCATATTTTTTCGACACAACCTTACGTGATGGTGAACAAACTCATGGAATTGTGTTTAATGTCAACGAAAAACTCGAAATCGCTCGGAGTTTGGATAATCTTGGAATTGATGTTATCGAAGCAGGATTTCCCATTGTCTCTGAAGGGGATTTTCTAGCGTGCAAAGAAATAGGAAAACTTGGTTTAAAAGCTGAAATCGCTGGATTGGCACGCTTAAATCAAAAGGATATCGATCGAGTGGTAGAAGCCAATGTCGATACAATTCATCTATTTATTGCGACATCGGATATACACCTTAAAAATAAGTTGAAAATGACTCAAGATCAAGTTCTTTCAAAAATTGAAAAG
>JAUWPK010000330.1 GCA_030611625.1 Promethearchaeum sp.
TCAAGAGATGTTTTAAGTAGATTCCAAAAAAGCGGAGGAATTTTAAAGGTTTTAAACCCAATTAAAATTGTCGGCGTTACTATAAACCCAAAATCTCCAAATGGCGATGGTTTTAGTAATGACAAATTTCTAAAGTTACTCAAACAAAATATTCAGATACCTGTTTTCAATTTACTTGAAGACAGTTAAAAAAAAGAGGGATATCATAATGAACTATTTGGATGATAAACAAAGAGAAGCTATTGGATATAGTTTTCTTATGAATGAACTGCAAATTCACACACCTTATGGATTAGAAGTAAAAGATAAAGTAAAACCATATACAGAAGAAGACAGCGATTTATTAATTAAAGAATTTAATGATTTAGATAAATTAATAGTTATAATTAAAAGTCAAAGTAATTTAATTCAAGATTTAGAGTTTTGTTTGGATAAATATAAGGATATTCGTAAAATCATTATGCAAATTCAGAATCAAAAAATCCTTGATGAAGTGGAATTATTTGAGATAAAAAATTTTTCATTGACAACTGAGGAATTGATTGATTTATATAAGAAAATTGATTTTGAAGTTGATAAAATCTATCTTAGATCACCTAAACCTCTTCTAAATTTCTTAGATCCCAAAAATCAAAGAATTTCGACCTTTCACATTTGTGAATCTTATTCAAAACAACTAACATATATTAGGGAAAAGAAAAGGAGAATTGAAGAAAATTTTGCTAAAGAAGAAGATGAACAAATTAAAGAATTACTAAAAAAGGAGCGTAATTCAGCTGTTATTGAAGAAAAGGAAGAAGAATTACGTGTTAGAAAAGAATTAACTGAAAAAATAAGAGAAAATATATTCATTCTCGAAGATAACGTTATTTCTGTAGGAAATCTTGATTTTATTCTTGCAAAAGCTAATTTAGCGATAAAATATCATGGAATTAAACCAGAAATTATCAAATCACTAGAAATCAACTTAGAAGATATGCATAATCCCTTAATTCAAGATATTTTATCTAAAAATAGCAAAGCTTTTACACCCATTAGTGTTTCTTTAAAATCTGGAGTAACTATTATAACAGGAGCAAATATGGGAGGGAAAACAGTTTCTCTTCATACAATTGCTCTAAATGTATTACTTGCACAACAAGGTTTTTTTGTATTTGCTAAAAAAGCCCGGATTTCTATTATCCAATTTATACATTGTATTTCTAATGATTTACAAGACGTTTCAAAAGGTTTGAGTTCATTTGGTGCTGAAATTTTAAAAATCGATGAAATTTTTAAATCGATTAAAAATAATGAGGGATTCATATTTTTAGATGAGTTTGCTAGAGGAACAAATCCAAAAGAAGGCACTATATTAGTAAAGGCTATTTCCGATTATTTACAAAAATTTAAAGTAATATCCGTCATTGCCACTCATTATGATGGAATTCCAACGAAAAATACTGCACATTATCAAGTTATTGGATTGAAAAATGTTGATTTTGATGAATTAAAATCGAAAATTTTCGCTTCACAAAAAAATTCTGTCGAAATAATCCAAGATTTTATAGATTATCGATTAGAAAAAGTCTCATATAATAGCAAAGTTCCAAAAGATGCGCTCAATATTGCAAGCTTACTTGGATTAACAAAGGATGTTATAAAACTGGCTAAAAAATATTATAATTAGTTGAAAAAAATATGAAAATGAAACCATTTAAGGCTAAATTGAATTTAGATAGTTCGATTATTATAGAAGCAAGAAAATCTGCTTCAAAAATTGCACACCAAATGCAAAATTTTATTGATAGTTATACTACTGTCTCTGTTGAAAGAACCGTATGCAGGATCCTTGGAATTGATGGTGTTAATGATTTCGGAGTTCCATTACCTAATGTTGTCGTAAATAATATCCAAAAGGGTTCGGGATTGGGCATTGGTGCTGCAATTTTTATTGGAAATGCCATGATTCACACCAATTTTTTCCCTCAAAAAATTGCAGAGCAAATTGCAGAAAAAAAAATAGATATAACAAAATTACCAATGCATGATCTTTTTGAGATTAAATTAAAAATAGACTCTGTTTCCAAGGAAAGGTTGGAGAAAATAAGAATTACCAAGAAAGAAAGAGAGGATTTCCTTACTAAATATGGTGATAAAGTAGGACCATTCCTTTATGTGATTGTAGCAACTGGAAATATTTATGAAGATGTAACACAAGCGGTTGCCGCTGCAAAACAAGGGGCGGATGTCATAGCTGTTATTCGCACTACTGGTCAAAGTCTTTTAGATTACGTTCCATATGGAGCTACAACGGAAGGTTTTGGGGGGACTTATGCTACTCAGGAAAATTTTCGAATTATGAGAGAAGCACTTGATAATGTCGGAGAAGAATTAGGAAGATATATTCGACTTGTAAATTATTGTTCTGGTCTTTGCATGCCAGAAATTGCAATAATGGGTGCTTTTGAAAGACTAGATTTTATGTTAAACGATGCATTGTATGGCATATTATTTCGGGATATCAATATGAAACGAACTATGATTGATCAGTATTTTTCGAGGATGATTAATGCATATGCAGGAATTGTAATTAACACAGGAGAAGACAATTATTTAACAACATCCGATGCTTTTGAAGAAGCTCATACAGTTCTTGCTTCACAGTTTATCAATGAACAGTTTGCTTTGCTTGCCGGGCTTAAAGAAGAACAAATGGGATTAGGTCATGCTTTTGAAATGGATCCTTCTATTAAAAATGGATTTCTTTATGAGCTGGCTCAAGCACAAATGGCAAGGGAAATATTTCCTAATGCTCCGCTTAAATATATGCCCCCAACCAAATTTATAACTGGAAATATTTTCAAAGGACATCTTCAAGATGCTCTTTTTAATATAGTTACAATCATGACCAATCAAAAGATTTGTTTATTAGGTATGCTTACTGAAGCGATTCACACTCCTTTTATGCAAGATCGAGCATTATCAATTGAAAATGCAAAATATATATTCAATAATTTAGAAAACCTTGGAGATGAAATATCTTTTAAACCAAATGGCATCATTGAAACAAGAGCTAAAGAAGTATTGGCAGATTCTGCAAAGTTATTAAAACAAATTGAAAAAAAAGGATTATTCAAAGCTCTTACTGAAGGGATATTTGCTGGAATTAAAAGACCAATTGATGGTGGGAAAGGTTTAGATGGTGTTGTTGCAAAAGAAAGAAATTATTATAATCCCTTTATAGATTTAATGACAAAAGAATTAAAAGTGGAGGAGAATTAAAATGGGCGGTGGGCTTTATGCTACAGGGAAAAAAAAATTTGACAAAACCCTTGATTTATCAAAAATCAAGCCATATGGAGACACTATGAACGATGGCCAAGTACAACTAAGTTTTACATTACCAATACAAGATGGAGATAAAGCAGTTGAAGTTGCACGGCAATATGTTGAAAAAATGGGATTTAATGAACCTACCGTTGTATATCATGCACCTTTAGATCAAAACTTTACATTTTTCGTAATTTATGGGAGATCTACTATAGAAATTGATTATAATAGTATAAATGTTGAGGCTATTGAAGGAAAAATTATGAACATGAAGGAAACGGACGAATTTATTAAAAAAAATATTAAACGAAAAATTGTTATTCTGGGAGCAACAACTGGAACTGATGCTCATACGGTTGGAATAGATGCCATAATGAATCCTAAGGGTTACATGGGACATTATGGGTTAGAACGCTATGAAATGATTGAAGCATACAATTTAGGTGCTCAAGTACTAAATGAGGATTTTATAGCAAAAGCTAAGGAATTAAATGCCGATGC
>JAUWPK010000139.1 GCA_030611625.1 Promethearchaeum sp.
ATATGAAAATACCCCTAAATAATATTAAGGAGATAAGTTGAAATGGAAAATAATGATTTGGGTAAGGTTTCGTTGTCATTTGATGAAACCCACCATCTTCGAAATCGAGTTCCGCTTTATAATAAAACTTTTAATCGAGTAATGAGTTTTCACCCTCCAGGAGTTGCAGCGGTAACAGATAGTAGCGGGGCATACCATATTGACCTTCAAGGAAACGCTATTTACGTTGAGCGATATTCAAAATCTTTCGGGTATTACCAAGGATTAGCAGCAGTTTCCAATAAAGATGGTTGGTTTCATATAAATTTAAAAGGAGATACCCTTTATACTTCGCGATATGATTGGGTAGGAAATTTCCAAGAAAATCGCTGTCCAGTTAAGAAAGATGGATATTATTTCCATATAAATAATGCTGGTAATCGTGTATATTCTCAAAATTATAGATATACTGGCGACTTTAAGTATGGTATTGCGGTTGTTTACAAATTTAACAGATTTGCAACTCATATCGATCTAGATGGTAAAGAAATCCATAAAAGGGAATTTTTAGAATTGGGGATATTTCATAAAGGATTCGCATGGGCAAGGGACTCTGAAGGATATTTCCACATTAAAAAGGATGGTTCTCCATTATACAATCAGCGATTTAAGTGGTGTGAACCTTTTTACAATGAAAAAGCATTTGCCCGTTCAGAAGAGGGTAAATTGGGATTAATATCTGAAAATGGGAAATTTGAACCATTAATACCTTGAAAATCAAAAAATTGAGCAACTGGAAATAAACTGACATGAAATTTAATCAAAATCTAGAAGATAATTCATTAATTACGTTAAAAAAGGATTTGGAAGATCTCTATGGAAATTATCACATGATAATTCTTCTAAGGCATGCACAGCGATTTGAAATTTTAAAAGGAAGCAGCGGATCTAATATAGAACTCACTGATAATGGAATAAAAGCTTCTAAACTATTAGGAAAGCATTTGTTTTATCAAAATATAGGTCATATTTATTCTTCACCTATTAAACGATGTTTAGACACAGGGAGAAATATTTTAATTGGTGCAGAGCAAAAAACACTTCCAATTATCGAAGATGTTATTTTAGGTAATCCGGGGTGCTTTGTTGCTGATAGTAAAATATGTGGAGAATATTTTGCAACTCATGGAACGAAGGAAACAGTATTAGAATATATTCGCAAACAAAACCTTCCTGGATTTCGTAATCTGGAAGAAGGAGCCAATATAATGAAATTGTTTTTGATTAAAAATATCTCCTTGAACAAAAATAAAATAAATTTAGCGATTTCTCATGATGCCATCATAATGGCTTTTATTGCACATTTTCTTCATTGGGAATTTTCCGAGGATAATTGGCATAACTATTGTGAAGGTATTATTCTTTTCAAGAAAAATAATGAATTTTTCCTCCGATATAAAGAAATTACCAAAAAATTGGATATGTGATAATAAAATAATGATAACAATTGCATTCTATGGGATAAAAGATATTTATCATCCTTTCACCTCAAATCATCATTACAATGCTTCACACGATCATAATATTACGATACTTAAAGATGGCCAATTATTATATTTTATAGAACTTGAACGTTACACCAGAATCAAGCATGATTGTCGACTCGATGAATTTCTTGAAGAAATAATAGAAAAATGCGTCCCAAATTATCAAAATGAAGAAATTGTTCTTATTTCGGTTAATTCTTTTTTGGGAAATAGTTTCATATCCAAATTTGGGCGGATTAGAATTGAACCTAAATGTAGAATTCGCGTTGAAGATATCATATCTGATGCTTCAGTTCAATTCTATACAAATGGTTTAAATAGAATTGAATCTCTAAAAGGATTTATTATGACGCATGAATTTGCTCATATTGCAACGTGTCTTCCCTTTTTCGGTAAATTCCACCCTGAAAGTCTATTGGTACATATCGATGGAGGCGCATATGAATCTTCTTCATCAGTTTGGTATTATGATGGTTCTCAGATAAATTGCTTGGATTATGGATGGGAAGAATTAAAGGATGTGGTAAACAATTATAATGTCAATCCTCTTTCTTTTTTTATTTTGGGTGAATCTTCAGTGAATCATCTATCCTTACCAGGAAAATTAATGGGTTATAGTTCTTATGGTGTAGTTAAACAAGACATGATTGAATGGTTGAGAAATAATCAATATTTCTTACAATTTGAAGGCACCCACGATGAAATGTTAGCTCTAATAAATGCAAAATTTAAACTTTCTTTACAAGGTTTTGATAACAAGCATCAAATATTCATGGATATTGCCGCATGTATTCAAAGTGAGTTTGAAAATCAAATTGTTGAATTTATAAATCGGTATAAAATCAAAACAGGAGCAAAATTTCTTTATTATTCTGGTGGAGCGGCATTAAATATAAAAACAAATTCAATAATTGAAAATACTTGTGGATTTAATAAAATTTTTATCCCTCCATGTTGTAGTGACTCTGGATTGTCATTAGGGGCAGCCTATTATTATGAATTTCTTTTAAACAATCAAATTCAACGAGTAACGCCCTATATAAATAATTTTTTTGTTGAAGGGAACAACAAAAGCGAAAATAATTTTGCTCTTGCAAAAATTTGTTCAGAAATTGCCAAGGGAAAAGTTTTTGGCATCTGTGTGGGGGCTGCTGAAGCAGGTCCACGTGCTTTAGGACATCGCAGTATTATTGCGCGTGCAGATTCAATTCAGATCAGAAAAAAAGTCAGTGAACAAATCAAAGGACGGGAATGGTATAGACCAATCGCACCCATTATTGTGGATTATCTTGGTCAAGATGTCATTGAAGAAAACATTCTGGATTCAACCTTATCAAAGTATATGTTGGGAAATTATCATTTAAAGAAAGAATTTTGGGGTGATTTTAAAGGTGTTATTCATATTGATGGAAGTGTTCGGGCACAGATTATTTACGCAGATGAACCTGAAACTTCTTTCATTTATAAAATTCTAACCAAGCTTGATAAAGACTATGGTATTAAAGGATTAATTAATACCTCCTTTAACATAAAAGGAAAACCTATTGTTCATTCCTTTGTTAACTCAATTGAGGAAGGAAAAAAAATGGGATTAGACGGAGTGATTCATTATGAAAAATTATATCAATTTTGAGAAGCTTAATCGTGATCATCCATATTTTGAGCAAAAAAAGGAGAATTACCTCTCTATTAAGCATCATTATGACCAATCAGACCATTACTTAAATTCCTATCCTGCTAGAATCACACTTCAAACTACGGAGCAATGCAATCTCAATTGTATCATGTGTGCAAACCGGAGACATGATGTTAATTTATTGCATATGAATAAAAAATTTTTCATAAAAATTGCTCAAGAATTATTTCCTTATTTGGTTGAACTTCACCCCACCAACATTGGAGAACCGTTATGTAGTCCTTGGTTTTCTTTCCTTTGTGACACTATGGCGCATTATGGTGTTTTATTAGATCTAACAACCAATGGGACATTGCTAAATCGACAAAATATTGCTCAAATATTGCCCATTTTAGCCGATATTAAAATATCCTTTGATAGTGTCAAAAAAGACACTTTGGAACGTATACGACGAGGGGCCAATTTTGAAACACTTTGTTCTAATATTCAATTGATTTCTGAAATGAGAGAAGAACAATCTTATGCAAATCATCCTTCTATTACATTGCAAACTACTTTAATGAGAAAGAACTTCCAAGAACTACCTGAAATAATTCGCTTTGCCCATGAAAAAGGATTGGATCGTGTTAAAGCTTTCCATCTATTTTCTTATTCCGAAAAAATGGATTCCGAATGCGTTGATCTTGAAGATTATGATGAAATTCATAAGAAAGCGATTTCGCTTGGAAAGAAATTAAATATACACCTAGAACTAGCAGAACCCTCCCATAATTTTGATCTAAAAGATTTAATTCCACGAGCTTGCCCTTTATTATGGGTAGAAAGTTTTATCGATGTAGATGGTTCTGTTTATCCATGTCACTCTCATGGAGGTGATTCGATAGGAAATTTAAATGGTAGCAATTTTAAAGATTTATGGAATTCTCCATTTTATCAAGATTTACGATTAAAAATAAAAATAAAAACACCTATTTGGCACTGTAAAGGATGTGGAATGTTATATGAGAAAATTTTTAAAAATCAAGCGATTTCATATGATTTCAATAATTTTAAGAGCATTCATTCATATAAAACTGATGGAATTCGATGGAGTTCACGGATGAAACAATTTGATAATAGAAGAGAATATATCGACAAGATGGATAAGCTATGACTCTCAAAAAAGAAGATTGTAAAATTATTATTATTATTACTGGTGATTGTGGCGTGGGTAAAAGCGCAATTTTCCCTATTTTGAAGTCAGCGTTATCTCTCAACTCTTTCGATATCCATGAAATGGATGAAGTAGGGCTTCTTGATAAGCCAACACTTGATTGGAGAAAACAAACCACGTTCTATTGGTTAAACCATGCAGTAAAAAAATTTTCTTCTGAAATATCTTCTATCATCTTAGGTATGATAGATCCTCGCGATATTGAAGAATATTGCGTTGATATGGACTTTGGACGCATTTTTTTTATCCATTTGGATGTTTCCATAAGTGAAAGGCTTCGTCGGTTAAAAATGCGGGGAGAGAAGCGAGATATTTTGATGCAACATAATCAAAATTTACTCGGATTAAGATCTTGGTTTAAAGTCACACCATTTCGGTATGATTCCATTAATACAACAAATTTAGAAATTGAAGAGTGTGCAGAAAAAGTAACCCAGATCATTATCCAACAAACAAATTCTAATTAATTAATCAAAAGTGAAATAAATGGCAAATATTTTAATTACAGGCGGTTGTGGTTTTATTGGTACAAATTTAGTCAAGGAACTTATGAGAGATCATAATCTGACAATAATTGATAATTTTAATAGTGAATATGATAGTAATATTAAAGAAAATAATTGGAAATTTCTTCAAAGCGCACATAACAAGAATCCCATTAATCATTCTCTAAAACTTGTTCGAGATGATATTTTAAACATTAATAATTCTGCATTAACCATTCAAAATACTTCATTCGATTATTTAATACATCTTGCTGCTAAAGTTGAAGTCCGAAATTCATCCAACGAATTTTATGATTATTATAAAGAAAATGTAGAAGGAACCAAGAATATCTTGGATTTTTGTGTTCAGAAAAAAATACATAAAATAATCAATTTATCATCATCAGCCGTTTATGGAGACCAGTTAATTTATCCTGTTACGGAAGAATCGATTCCAAAACCGATTTCTTTCTATGGGAAATCAAAATTACGAGCTGAAAAAATCTGTGATCAGTATGTCGAAAAAAATAATATTTCTATTATATCATTCAGACCTGTGGTTATTTACGGACCATTTTTGCGACCAAACATGGCAATCAGTTCCTTTTTTGAAACCCAACTTCGAAAAGAACCATTCATTATTTATGGAAATGGTGAATACAGAAGGGAATTTGTATATATCTCGGATTTAATAAATGCAATAAAACTTGCATTAAACTATGAAACAGAGAAAAACCATGAAATATTCAACATAGGAAACGAATATCCAATTTCAATAAATGATTTGATAAAATTATGTAGTAACATATTAGAAATTAATCCAGAAATCAAATATTGTAGATCACATGAAGAGGATATTGAAATTTCTAATTTGGATTCAAGAAAAGCATATAATCTTCTCAGTTGGAAACCTGAAATTGGATTTTTAGAAGGTTTATATAAATATTGGAAATGTCTAAACAAGGTAAAAAGATAATATAAATAAAATTGAAATAAGCATTAAATAAATCTTGATTATATTCTCCTTCCTAATTCTTTCCGAAAATTTTTACTGAATATTTTTTTTGGAGTTTTCATCTTCTTTTGAAATAATTTATGATTCAAGCCGTTCTGCGAGAAGAGCTATTGGAAAGCTTTTTCTATCATTTATTTTATAACTGATAAAAATTTTCAAGTCATTTTTGACCTCCGTTATTATTTGAATTTAATAATTGATTTTTCATAAATAAAATATATAGCTATTTTGTAGATAAAACATTAAATCTTTAGTGAGAATCTGAAAGAATTATCCAAATTATCAAACATCATATTTTTACGTTTGATGACCTATTAATATTTATGAGTATAAAAATTGGGCTGATAGAGTTTGGTCATGAAAATCGGGATTTAAAAATTCCAAAATTATGCTATATTTTTAACGGGGTTCAAAATATTTATCAATTTTACCAAGAAGAGAAAATTTTTATTGATGAGAATAAAACAAACTGGACAAGACAAGAAATTTTGAATCTGGTGCAAGAAAAGTTTATTATGGAAAGTCGGGATCTGTTTTTTATCATCCATGAATTTGAAGACGATCAATTTTATTTTGCAACCAATTTATTTGGGAAAATAGCGCTTTGTACGACACATGGTTGGAAAAATATTTCAACCGAAATCGATGTACTTTATTCACTTGGGTCTTCGATAATTCAGATTATCCAATATTATGAAATCTATAAGGATGAACCATATAAAGCATCTCAAGAATATATGGAGATCCTATCTGCTGAAGGAAAAGACACCAATCTCTTTCATTTAGCTTCAAGAGGGTGTCTTAATGATTTCTGTAAAAATAAAAAGGAGAAAATTTTTCGTATTCGGACAGGGGATGTATGTGATGAATGCCTCGCCATTTGGAAGGAGAAGAACATAGGATCGGAGAAGACGGATGCGTTGTTTGAGTTGATCGAGGCTGTAAGAGTAAGGACTGTAGTCAATAAAGCTCGAATCAAGTTACGTGCTTATTGTCGGGAACAAATAGCTTTCATAGAACAGGGTCTTCATCAAAAACTTGTTCAACAATTAAAAGAAAAGTATAAGAAAGACTGGTGGATTAAAGGCATCCCGGAGAATGTCCGAACAAATGCCGCCACAAGATATGAACATCATAAATGTATAGGTGAAAAAGTCGATTATACAAATCTACTTGATTTACCTAAAATTTGGATGAATAAGTTGAATTATTCGTGGCTAAAATTGAAAAATCCTTTTAATTGTTTTCCAGACAATAAAAATAAAATCGAAGATTTGTTTGGAAAACTCAATGATATTAGGAATTTACTAATGCATGCAACACGAGAATTCAATCCAACTAAAGAAGATAAAGAATTTGTTGATGAGATTGCAAAAAAAATCTTTAAAACTTCTTAGTTTTCCGAAACCGTGAGATATTTTCACACGAACTCACTGATGGCCAAGGCTTCTGGGATTGTACATTTTAATTGCATTTTATCAATAGCAGGTTTTATTGAATCCATTAGAGGAAAATAAGGGAAATTCATGTGCAATTTATTTGGAATTTGTAACCCAAACGGATATTGAAGGCATTGAAATATAACGCCATCAATTCCATAATCTAAAAAACTTCTGATTTGCTCCTCAACATTATTGATATTCCATGATTCCATTTTGCTATATGCAATTTATTTTTATAGAAAATCTAAACAATCAATAAGAAATTATTGGAGAATAATATAAATCTATGGTTAAAGAAAACCAGATTAGGGATTGGGGATTTTTACATTTTAGCAATTAAATCGGACCGGGTAATAATTCCAGAAATTTTTCCCAAGCAAACAGTTAAGACAGCGGGAAAAATCTGAAGAATCTGATAAACTGTTGATAAATGGCTGTTTGCATCAATGGTTGGCAGCGCGTCTTCCATTATTTCACGGATTGGTCTAATTAAAAATGATTCTCGATTTTCGATTAAAGAAAACCTCAAGAGTATTTTTGATGTAACACAACCGATACAAGCACCACCTTCAATAACGGGTATTTGATCATATTGTTCGCCCATTTTTTTGATAGCAATTTCAACAGTATCCCCGGGTTTTAAAGTTACAATCGGGAACGTGGCAAATTTTTTGGCATAGTTTTCACTATTTTTAAGTTGTTTATTGATTGATTGCGATAAGATTTTAAATATGGATTGTGCGGTTTCAAATGATGGCTTTTTTTTACCGGATTCGATTTTTGCAATCATGGATTGGCTAATACCCGTATTTTCCGCCAATTTTTTCTGTGTCCAATTTAGTTTTTTCCGAAATTTCGCAATATTTGCCAGGTCTGGAAGTTCCATAATATCATAAAAACCGCATTCAATTTATAATATTCCCTTAGGTCATAATTTTTCACATTAAATATTAATATTAGGAATAATTGATTTTATTGGACAAAATCCAAAATCAAATCTAAAAATAAGAATCTAAAAATAAGAAGTGGTTAAAAATGATAACAGAATTAGAACATGCAGTATTGAATGAATTTGGCATTAAAATCCATCGAATTAAATGGTGGGCGGTAAATAAATTTCAAACGGGATATATCGAAGAAAACAGCCATGTTATAAAGCTTAGGGTATTAATCAATTCCTTTAGTGAAAAATCGCGCAAGATGAGTTATGTTTCCCATTGTAGGAATAGAGCGAATTTGAATTGCATTAGCATGTCTTTTGATAATCTCCCGGAAGCACAACAGCTTAAAATACAAAAGAATGAGCTAAAAAAATTACACGATTCTATCGGGAATTTGACTGAGCTTCGCGACTTAGATCTATCTTATAATAATTTGACGGCATTACCTGAATCTTTTGGAAATTTAAAAAAACTGGAAAAGTTAGATCTCAAGTGGAATCACCT
>JAUWPK010000302.1 GCA_030611625.1 Promethearchaeum sp.
TATCATACCACTGCAATTGGTGGTTATCACAGCGAAAAAAATTGGTTTCCAACCCAACCCCAAGATTAACTACTGTACATTCTGGATATTTCGAAAGATAATTTTTCAAAGCATTATCCATATTTCGGGCTCGAGCTAAAAAAATCAATCCAAAATATTCAACCCGCTTTCTATGTGTTTTCTCGATTAGTGAATAATCCAAATTAAGGTCGCCTTGAATCCGGTTCATGAGATCCACTGCCACTGGATCCTGTAAAAGCTCCGGATTATTTTCGCTATAGGTTGCCCTTCCCCACAACGGCATAAAATTCGTCGCTTGGACCGAATTATATTTGTAGGGTGCATTGAGATTTTCTTCAGACATGATGAATATATAACATAAAAGGGTAAAAAAATAATTGGTGAGAAAGAAATCTATTTCACTGTAACACTTTTTGCTAAATTTTTAGGCTTATCTGGATCCAATCCCTTAAAATCAGATACGAAATAAGCCATCAACTGTAACGTTAACACGAATGGAACAATGCAGGTCGCAATAGCAAATTTGTTATTTTTAATCGGAATTCGAATTGTATAGTCTGAGATTTCTGTAACATTTTCATCGAAATCTGCAACAACTGAAATAATTTTTGCCCCGCGACTTTTCATTTCCATTATATTTCCAATGAGTCGAGCATAAGTTTCATCAGGAGGAGCAATAAATATACAAGGAAATCCATCTTCAATTAATGCAATTGGACCATGTTTTGATTCACCAGCTGCATATGCCTCAGTGTGTATATATGCTATTTCCTTTAATTTTAAAGCACCCTCAAAAGCAGCTGATGTGGATAATCCTCGCGCTAGAAAATAAATATTAGTCTCATTACTAATTTTTTCTCCAATTTCTTTAATTATTCCTTCTTCTATTAAAATCTTTTCCGCTACATCTACTGTTTGAAGAAGTGCTTCCCTGTATTTCTTAATATCTTCAACACTATAAGTTTCTCTTATCTCAGCAATTCTTAAAGCAATCATTGTAAGTGCAGATACTTGTGTGCAATAGGCTTTTTGCGATGCTACAGCTATTTCTAGACCTGCAGTGGTAATAATTACTTCATCCGAATAACGGGTCAAAGAAGAACCAACAACGTTTACAATTGAACAAATTTTTGCTCCGTGTTTTTCTCGAGCGTACCTAATTGCTTCAATCGTATCTGCAGTTTCTCCAGATTGCGAAACTGCAATTACAACTGAATTATCTGGCATACGAGGTAATGCATCAACAAATTCTGAACATAATATTGCTTCAATATACGGACCTCCAAACTTAGTAATTTGGAATTTTCCTGCTAAAGCAGCATAGAAAGCAGTTCCAGCCGCTGTAATGAAAACACGTTCTGCATCTAAGATAGTTTTAACGAAAGCATCGAGATCTTCTTGAGGCATCATAATTTGTTCTTTAATTTTACGAGGGACTTCATGTAATTCTTTATGCATGAACCATTTGTACGATTTTCCATCCAATACTTTTTGCGCATCTTCCATTGAATATTTGACATCCATCATATCCAATTTCTTCTTTTCACCCGAAGTTACTTTAAAAATTTCCACTTCCCCTGGATAGAGTACAGCTACTTCATTATCATCAAGTATTATTGCTTTCCTTGTCAAAGGTAGAAAAGCTGGAATATCAGAACCACAATATGTTGTTTCTCCAGGAGTAATCCCTATTATTAGAGGCGATTCTTTACGCGCAACAACCATATATTCAGGAGTATCTGCATGACACACAACAACACCATAAGCGCCCTTACACAATTTAACTGTTTCAATTACAGAATCTTTTAAATCGAACCCTTTCTCCATAAATTCTTCAATTAAATGAGGAAATACTTCTGTATCGGTATCGGAAATAAGTTTATGCCCCCGGGTTATTAGTTCTTTGCGAAGGTCTTGATAATTTTCGATTATTCCGTTGTGTACCAAAGCGATTTTTCCGGTGCAATCTAAATGAGGATGTGAATTATATTCTACAGGACGTCCATGTGTTGCCCAACGAGTGTGTCCTACGCCAAATTGTCCAGGCATAGTATCAAACCAACCATCTTTATTTATATCTGCAATCCTGCCTGCTTTTTTACGAAGTTCGATTTTTCCATTATTTACAAGAGCTATTCCTGCACTGTCATAACCCCGATATTCCATACGCTCTAATCCTTCACGAATTAGCTTTGCGATAGGTAAATCCTTTCTATTTGAAATTATCCCAAAAATTCCGCACATGTGTTTAACACCTTATTGAGGAATAAAAAATAATGAATTCTTCCAAATTAATTTTTCTGAAATTAAGTTGAATTTATCAGAATGATAAATTATGATAAACTATGCTATTTAAATCGATGATCTATAGTTATATAATATCAATTCCCATTTCTGTGCCAAATCCACTAACCCAATTTTTAAAAATAAACTAACCGATTCTTCTAAAATTTGTTCTATATTATTTTCTAAATCCATAAATAAATTTCTTCAGCCATTTAATTAAATGGAAAACATGATGCTGGTATCATCCATATATTACAAATTAAAAATCAAAAAATTTATACTTATTAAATAACAATTTTTTAGCGTGTATTCAAAATGAGAGTTAAAAAAGAGTTTTTTTACCCTAAACATATTGCGATTTTTGGTTCTTCTGAAAGAAGAGGTTATTATTGGATTCATTCTCTCATCGATACAGGTTTTAATGGAGCAATATATCCGATTCATAAAGAAAAAAAATTTGGTGGTGGTTTGCAGTTCTATCAAAGTTTGTCTCAAGTTCCAGAAAGAGTCGATTATGCGATAATTGCTGTTCCCGCAGAACATGTTTCAAATGTGTTAAAAGAATGTGCTAAGAATAAGGTTAATTTTGTCCATATTTTTACATCTGGCTTTTCAGAGAGTGGCGAAATCGGGCGTAAACGGTCTAATGAAATAAAAGAGATTATTAAAAAAAATAAAATGTGCGTAGCAGGCCCTAATTGCTTGGGTATTTATTGTCCTAAATCTGGATTGTCTTTCCGCTCTGAAATTTATCAAATGGATGAAGGAGGGGTTAGCTTTATCTCACAATCAGGTGGAATTGCAACAAATGTTGTGATGCGTGGTCATAAGCAAAATCTTCTATTTTCAAAAGTGATTTCAATCGGAAATAGTGTTGATCTTCAATCAGCTGATTTTATTGAATTTCTTGCCGATGATCCCGAAACTAAAGTAATCGGACTTTATCTTGAAAACATGGGAAGAAATGAAGAAGAAAAAAAGAAATTAATTACAACATTAAAAAATTCAAATCAAAAAAAGCCAGTTATTGTCTGGAGAGGGGGGCGAACAGCATTAGGTGCAAGAGCTGCTCTATCTCACACAGGAGCAACTCCCACAGATTTAAAAACATGGTCTGAGATCGTTAAACAGACAGGAATTGTTGAAGTTCGAACATTTGAGGAATTAATTGACACATTAATTGCGTTTGAAATAGTAAAACCCGAATTTTTACCAAAAGGACCAAATGTGGGCTTAATTGCAGTTTCGGGAGGCATTGGTGTCACTAATTCAGATATATTAGACGATTTAGGTCTTAGAATTCCCTATTTATCTGAAAAAACCATGCGAGAAATTGAAGATTACGATCAAGTCTCATCTGTAGGCGTTTCCGCTGCAAATCCCATTGATTTAGGAGGCGCATTTTTGAATTTAAGTGTAATGAAAAAAGTTATAACGCTTACCATGCAAGATGAAAATATTGAAAGTATAATTATTGAAATATCCCAACATTACATTTATGATCGAATATTATTACTGGATAAAAACTTCAGTCAAGCCTTTCTGAAACGAATTTTAGAAACAATAATTCAAGCAAGCCAAATTGTTAAGGGAAAACCTATTGCTCTAGTAATGCCAACAATCGCCTATGAAATGAAGGAAATTTTTAATAGGGATTATTTTGTTAGAAAAGGCATTCCTGTATTTGACACTGTTGAAAATGCAGGAAAAGTTATTCGGAATTTGTACCAATATCAAAATTATAAGGATTCTGAATAGTTAATGTCAAGGGCCAAATATTGCAAATTTTTCAGTGAATGTAGAAGTAAAGCAGTTTACCGAATTCCGCATTCAAATTTAGCTTTATGTAAAGACCATTTTCTTGCAAATGTTGAAAAAAGGGTTCAAAAGCTTATTCAAAAATCTCACATAATCCGTCGCGAAGGTAATAATAAGATTTTAATTGCACTAAGCGGAGGAAAAGATTCGCAAGTTTTACTTTCAATAATGAAGAATTCATATCCAGAGAATATTGAATTACACGGGCTTTATATAGAATTAGGAATTTCAGATGAGAATTATTCGAAAGATTCCGGTATAATTGCCCAATCCCTATGCGATAAATTAGATGTTCCTTTATACAAAATTGA